>NZ_PTFE01000052.1:0-57682 GCF_002936975.1 Bradyrhizobium sp. AC87j1 | reverse complement strand
ATCCGCAGGCGCGCGGCAAGAACGAGCGCTTCCATCGCACCCTGAAGGCCGAGGTTTTTGCCATGCGGCGCTTCCGCACCCTCTCGGAAGTCCAGCGCGCCTTCGATGCCTGGCGACCGGTCTACAATCTGGAGCGTCCCCACCAAGGCCTCGATATGCGCGTCCCCGCCGATCGCTTCTGGCCGAGCGCCCGCGCCATGCCGACCCGCGTTCCAAAAGTTGAATACGACAGCGGCGAGATCGTCCGTAGGGTCTCATCGACGAGACCCTACATCTCCTTCAAAGGACGCTTCTGGAAGGTTCCCCAGGCCTTCGCGCGCGAAAGTCTCGCCATCCGGCCGCTGGATCGTGACGGCCACTACGGAATCTTCTTCGCCAGCTGGCAGGTCGCATCGATCGACTTGACCAATGGCCAACCTGTCAGTGATGTGTCCGAACAGGTGTCAGCCATGTCCCCGGACTAAACAGCAGGCGGGCGATCCAGTACTGTGAGACGGTTGTGATTGAATCGATAGGCCGCCGCGTACTGGATGCCCCGCTTTCGCGGGGCATGACAGCGGTATTTGCTGCGAGACTACCCCCACTCATTCGAGAAGCAGCTCACCCCTCCAGCTTCCTCAACAACAGCTTCAGCGCCGTCGCAGCAAACATTTGCATGTTGCCGAACCGGTCGTTATTGCCGGTCTCCAGCGTCATGACCTCCGCCACAGGTCCGCTCACCGCCATGCAGCTATGGCCGGCGGCGTCGCCGTAGCGGTTGCCGGTGGGGCCGGCTGCGCCGGTCTCGGACAGGCCCCAGTCGCTGTCGAAGCGCATTCGCATCTGCTCCGCCAGCAGTTGCGCGTAGGGCTCCGACGAGGAGCGAAAGCCCTTCATTCCCTCGTCCGAAATATCCATCAGCACGCGCCTGGCATCGCGGGTGTAGACCACCGCGCCGCCGAGGAAATAGGCGGACGCGCCGGGCACCGCGAGCAGGCTGGCCGCGATCAGGCCGCCGGTTGAGGATTCTGCCACGGCGATGGTCTGTTTGCGCGCGATCAGCTTCGCTGCGACCTGTTCCGCAATGCCGACGAGCTCTTTCATCCCTAACCCCTTATCTCTTCGCAACCGAGCTCAGCCTTCCTAGCATATGACAGGACGCTTGGCTGAGTTGCGGGCGACGGGCAGGCCTGCTTGAATGCCGGGTACAAGAAGAGACATGCGAGGAAACGTGAGAAGGGAGACGTCATGGCGTCCCTGATCGCCGGCGGGGTGGATTGCGACGTGCATCCGGCCGTGCCGCATCTGACCAGCCTGCTGCCCTACCTGAACGACTATTGGCGCGATCAGGTGACGACGCGCGGCATGGTCGACCTCGTCTCGCAATCCTACCCGCAGAACTCGCCGATCGTGGCTCGCCCTGATTGGCGCCCCGAGAGCGGCAAGCCGGGCGAGAGCCTCGACGACATGCAGCGCCATGTGCTCGATCCGTTTCAGCTCAGCTACGCCATCTGCAATCCGCTCTACGGCGTGCAGATGGTGTTTTCGGAAGATTTGCAGGCCGCCTTCTGCCGCGCGCTGAACGACTGGCTGGTGAAGGAGTGGCTCGATCGCGACAAGCGGCTGCGCGGCTCGATCGTGATCCCGACGCAAAGCGTCGAGAAGGCCGTGGCAGAAATCGAGCGCTGCGCGCAGGACAAGCGGTTCGTCCAGGTGCTGATGCTCGTGATGGGCGACACGCCGCTCGGCAAGCGCGCGCTGTGGCCGATCTATGAAGCCGCGGAACGGCTGGAACTACCCGTCGGCATTCACGCGGGTTCCGCCTATCACAATCCGCCGACCGCCGTGGGATGGGGTTCCTATCACATCGAGGACTATGTCGGGCAGGCCCAGGCGTTCCAGACGCAGCTCACCAGCCTGATCGTCGAGGGCGTGTTCGCCAAATATCCGCGCCTGAAAATGGTGATGCTGGAATCCGGCGTCTCCTGGATCTCTCCCTATCTCTGGCGCCTGCACAAGTTCTGGCGCGGGGTGCGGATGGAGACGCCCTGGGTTGATCGCGCGCCGCTGGATATTGTGCGCAGCAACATCCGCTTCTCCTTACAGCCATTTGATGCACCGCCAGACGAGGCGACATTAATTCGCCTGTTTGATCATATGCAGTCCGACGAATTGGTCCTATTCTCCACGGACTATCCGCACTGGCAGTTCGAGGGCCAGGACGCGCTGCCCGAAAGTCTCACCCCCGATCTCGTGCGCAAGATCATGATCGAAAATCCACATGCGACCTATCCCCGCCTGAAATGAGCCCGCTGCCAAAGGAGGCAAGGCGATGAATATCCAATTCCGCGAGAGCCAAGAAGCCGTTTCCCCACTGACCGTCAAAACCGCGATCGCGGACTGCGACATCCATCCGGCACGCGCCACCCGCACCGAGCTTTATCCCTATCTCGCCAAACGCTGGCAGCATCATCTCGAAGTCTATGGCGTCCATGCCTATCAGGGCATGACGGAAGGCCCGCCCTATCCGAAGGCCCAGCCCAATGCCTCGCGCCGCGATGCCTATCCGCCCGAAGGCGGCCCGCAGGGCTCCTCGCTGTCCTTCATGCAGAAGCAGCTGCTCGATCCCAACAACGTGCAGCTGGGCGTGCTCAATCCGCTCAACACCGGGCAGGGCATCCGCAATCACGAGCTCTCGGCCGCTTTGTGTTCGGCGATCAACGACTGGCAGATCGACAAATGGACCAGCAAGGACAAGCGGCTCAAAGCCTCGATCGTCGTCGGCAATGAGGACGGGCTGTCGGCCGCCGCCGAAATCCGCGAGCGCGCCGGCGACAAGAACTTCGTGCAGGTGCTGCTGCTCAGCCGCAATGTCGAGCCGCTCGGCCAGCGCCGCTACTGGCCGATCTACCAGGCCGCGGAGGAAGCCGGCCTTCCCGTCGGCGTCCACGCCTTCGGCTTCGGCGGCAATCCGATCACGCCGTCGGGCTGGCCGTCCTATTACATCGAGGAGATGGTGGGTCACTCGCAATGCCAGCAATCGGCGCTGGCGAGTCTTGTTTTGGAGGGCGTGTTCGAGCGCTTCCCGAAACTGAAGATGGTGATGATCGAGGCCGGCTTCGGCTGGGCGCCGTCGCTGGCTTGGCGGCTCGACAAGACCTGGCAGCGCCTGCGCAGCGAGGTGCCGCATGTGAAGCGGCCGCCGTCGGAATATATTCGCGAGCAGGTGTGGTGGACGACGCAGCCGATGGAGGACCCGGAGCGGCGCGAGGATCTGTTCGACGTCATCAACTGGATCGGCTGGGATCGCCTGTTGTTCGCCACCGACTATCCGCATTGGGATTACGACGAGCCGTCGCGCGTGCTGCCGGCGGGCGTCAGCGAAGCCAATCGCGAGGCGTTCTATCTCGGCAATGCGCGCGCGCTGTACGGGATTGGTTGATGGCGCGGCATGTGATCGCGCCGGTCGATGAACTGCCGCCGGGGACGCGAAAATTTCTGGAGATCGACGGGCGGCCGATCGCGGTCTTCAACATCAAGGGTGAATATTTCGGCCTGATGAACCGTTGCCCGCATCAGGGGGCGGCGCTGTGCGAGGGTCCGCTGATCGGTCTCGCGCAGTCGAAGGAGCCCGGCGAAATCGAATACACCAAGCTCGGGGAGATCATCCGCTGCCCCTGGCACGGCTGGGAGTTCGACATCCGCACCGGCCAATCCTATTGCGACCCCCGCCGCTTCCGCGTGAAGGCCTATCCGGCCCATGTCGAGCCGGGCGCGAGCATGGTGAAGGGGCCGTATGTCGCCGAGACGATCCCGGTGAAAGTCGAGAGCGACTACGTGGTGGTGGAGCTGTAGGCCTCATCTCTTCACCCTCCCCTGGGGGGAGGGTCGATCGCGCGGAGCGCGAGCGGGATGGGGTGATCTCTCCCCACGGGCAGCGTTCGATGCGGAGGGACCTTCACCCCACCCCGTCTCACATTATCGCTGCGCTCAATGTGAGCCGACCCTCCCCCTCCAGGGGAGGGTAAGAGGCGGCGATGATCGAAGCGACCATCAACGCCCCGCCACAGGCTCGGCCACCGCATCATATGTCAGCACCGCCTTGCCGCCGCCGCGGTACACCGTCGAGGCCGCGATGATGCCGAGCAGTGCGGCGAGCATCAGCCAGAAGCCGGGCGAGGCCTTGTCGCCGGTATGCTCGATCAGCAAGGTCGAGGCGAACGGCGTGAAGGTGCCGAACAGGGCGGCGGCGAGCGCGAAGGCGAGCGAGAAGCAGGTGGTGCGCACATCCGCCGGCACGATCTCGACCAGCGCGCCGAGCATGGTGCCGCTGTAGACGCCGAAATAGAACGAGAACATCATCTCGACCGCGAGCAGCTTGCCGAAGCTCGGCGCCGCCACCAGCCAGTGCAGTGCCGGGTAGGCGGTGACGAGCGACAGGCCGGCGATGGTGAGCAGCACCGGCTTGCGGCCGATGCGGTCGGATAATGCGCCGCCGATCGGGTTCCAGAAGAAGTTGGTGACAGCGACGAGCAATGTCACCAGCAGTGCGTCCTGCGTCGACAGCTTCAGCACCGTCTTGCCGAAGGTCGGCGTGTAGACGGTGACGAAGTAGAATGTGGTCGTGGTCAGGACTGCGATCATCATGCCGAGGATGACGATGCGCCAGTTGGCGAGCGCGGAGGCGAACACCTCGCTGGCCGTCGGATGCTTCTTCATGGCGAGGAAGGCCGGCGTCTCCTCCAGCGTCCGCCGCAGGACAAAGATCAGGGGAATGATCAGGCAGCCGACGAAGAAGGGAATGCGCCAGCCCCAGGCGGCGACGGTGTCGGCCGGCATCACCTCCGAGAGGATGTAACCGAGGATCGAGGCGACGAAGATCGCGACCTGCTGGCTCGACGACTGGAACGAGGTGTAGAAGCCGCGATTGCCCGGCGTGGAGATCTCCGAGAGATAGACCGACACGCCGCCGAGCTCGACGCCGGCGGAGAAGCCCTGCAGCAGACGTCCGATCAGCACGATGACGGGCGCGGCGATGCCGATGGTCGCGTAGCTCGGGCAGAACGCGATGACGACGGTGCCGAAGGCCATGATGGCGAGGGTGACGATCAGGCCCTGGCGGCGGCCGATGCGGTCGATGTAAGCGCCGAGCACGATCGCGCCGACCGGCCGCATCAACGCGCCGAGCCAGAACACGCCGAAAGTGTTGAGCAGCGATGCGGTCTCATCGGAGGAGGGGAAGAACGCCTTGCCGATCGCGGCCGCATAGAAGCCGAACAGGAAGAAGTCGAACTGTTCGAGAAAATTGCCTGACGTGGCGCGCAGGATGGCGCCGATGCGTGATTTGAGTTCAGGCGGATTGGTTGCTGGTCCAACCATGGCGTTGCTCCCCTTCGAGACGTGGCCGGACCGGGAATCATTCACGGCAAGGCGACAGATTGATGCTGTGACAATCTGTCTCATCCCTTCCCGCGCAGGGCGCCGCGAGTCAATCGATTTTGCCGGGGAAGCTGATGATTTTTCAGGCTTTATTTTGCGTCGCAGCGAGCATCCATTGGCGGAATGCGGTCAGCTTCGGTGCTTCGCGGCGTCCCTCGGGCGCGACCAGGTAGAAGCCGGCGTCGGCCGGCAGCGCGATCTTGAAGGGGACCACGAGGCGGCCCTTGGCGATGTCGTCCTGAACGTAGGAGGTCCGTCCCATCGCGACGCCAATGCCGTCGATCGCGGCCTGGATGGTCATGAAGATCATGTCGAAGGTGATGCCGGGGTGCCTCGCGATGTCTGCCGGCAGGCCCGCCGCGGTCAGCCAAAGCCGCCAATCGTCGCTGTTGGCGCTTGAGGTGTGCAGCAGCGGATGGTTTCCCAGGTCTTCGGGCCGGCGCAGTGGCTTGTCGCCACGCAATAGCGACGGACTGCACACCGGAAACAGCTCATCCGCCATCAGCCAGTCGGCGCGCAGGCCCGGCCACTGGCCGCGGCCGTAGCGGATCGCGGCATCGACATTGTCGCGCTGGAAGTCGACGAAGCTGGTCGAGGTGGTGATACGAACGTCGATGCCGGGATGCTGCTCCTGGAAATCCGTCAGCCGCGGCAACAGCCATTTTGCGGCGAGCGAGGCCAGCGTCGAGACCGTCAGCACCTTGTCGTCGTCCTTGCGCAGCAACCGGTCGGTCGCAAGCCGGAGGTCATTGAAGGCGGCGCGGACGCCGGGGAGGTAGTCGCGCGCCTCCGGCGTCAATGCCAGCGCGCGGTTCTGCCGGATGAACAGGCGGATGCCGAGCTCCTCCTCGAGCCTTCGGATCTGATGGCTGATCGCGGTCTGCGTCACGTTCAGTTCGGCCGCCGCCAGCGTGAAGCTGAGATGGCGCGCGGCGGCCTCAAACGCCCGCAATCCGTTCAGGGACGGTAATCTGGCAGTCATTTGGCAGCAGGATACATGACGTTAATTCATGCGAAAAGGTACAAATTGTCGTTTGTCGCAGTGCACCAGGAAGCAGATATTAGCGGTCAACTTAGCTCCAGGAGCTGAAAATGTCTACTTTGACTGACAATTCGATGACAAATCATCATGCACCGGGCCTGATCGAGCAGATCGGCGAGACGCTTCACGTCTGGCACGAGCGCTACCGTAACAGGCGCGAGCTCACGCAATGGACCGCGCGCGACCTTCAGGACGTCGGGCTGTCCTGGAGCGATATCGCCTACGAGGCCGACAAACCCTTCTGGCGGGCCTGATTGGCCGCCAGGCCGGCGCCGCCTCATCAGAGGGGCGCCGGCGGTCCCTTTTGTCCCGAGCATGTGCCATGACCGCTCTTCGCCTGGAAGATTTGAAGCGGTATTCGGACACGCTGCGCACCCGGCAGGGTGAAGCGCTCAATGTCCGCTTCGTTGAGCCGCGCGATACCGACGAGCTTCAGCACTATTTCCGCTCGCTCTCGACCCGCTCCCGCTACAACCGTTTCTTCGGCGCGATCAGCGAGCTGCCGAACGGACTGCTGCACGACTTCCTTCAGGTCGGCGAGCGCGAACGTTTCACCGTGGTCGCGACCATCATGATCGACGGTTTCGAGACCATCGTCGCCGAGGCGCGCTATGCGCTGCATGCCGAAATCGCCACGCTCGAATTTGGCCTGTCGGTCCATGATCGCTGGCAGGGCCGCGGCATCGCTACAGCGCTTCTGAAGAATCTCGAATGCCGCGCCGCAGCGCTTGGCGCCGACCACATCTTTGGCGAGACGCTGCGCTCCAACGAGACCATGATCTCGCTCGCCCGCAAATCCGGCTTCGCTTTCGTCAATCACCCTGATGACTGGAAGCTGGTGCGCTTCGACAAGGAGATCACAGTCGCAGCAAAAGACATCCCCTGTGCGAGCTGGCGCCTCGCCGCCCTTTCCCGTCAGGCCGAAAGCCCCTCAGCCTCGGCCTGACACCACTGCAAGCCCGGCTCTGGGTGAACCAGGGCCGGGCTTTTTTTTTGCTTGTAGATCCGTCATCGTGAGGTGCGAGACGCGCGGCGCAACGCGACGCGTGGGGAGCCTCGCAGGATGAACGGCCCCACCGCACCCCGGTGTCGGACTTCGCGCAGCAACAGTCGGGCCGTCGCCCTTCGAGGGCCGCTGAAGAAGCGGCCACCTCAGGGTGACGGTCATAGATCTTAGAACGCTGCTACTTCCCCGTGAACACCGCTTTCCGCTTCTCGATGAACGCCTGCACCGCCTCCTTGTGATCGGCGGTCGTGGTGAGGCGGATCAGCCGTTCGGCTTCGTGGTCGCGCGCGGTTTCGAAGTCGAACAGCACGGCCTCGTCGAGATTGTCCTTCATGTAGCGCAGCGCCAGGCGCGGGCCCTCGGCGAGCGACTTCGCCAATGCAAAGGCCTCGGTCTGCAATTTGTCATCAGGCACGACGCGGTTGACGAGGCCGATCGCTTCGGCCCGCACCGCATCGACACGGTCGCCGGTGAACATCAGCTCGCGCGCCCGCGCGGTGCCGACGAGACGGGTGAGCAGCCAGGCGATGCCGTAATCACCGCTCAGCGCGATGCGGGCATAGCCGGTGGCGACGAAGGCCGATTGCGCGGCGATGCGGATGTCGCAGGCCATGGCGATGGCGAGCCCGGCGCCGACCGCAGGGCCGGGCAGGGCGGCGATGGTCGGCTTGCGTACCGACACCAGCGCGCCGGTGAGCAGCCGTTGCCGCTCCTGCAGATCGGCGATGCGATCTTCCAGCGGCATCTCGAGCTTTGCCTTGTCGCGATGGGCGCCCATGCCCTTGACGTTGCCGCCGGCGCAGAACGCTTCGCTCGCGCCGGTGATCAGCAGCGCGCCGACGCCGGGGTTCTCGCCGCAGCTCCGGATCATCGTGCGCAGCGCCGGGGTCAGCGCATCCGACAGCGAATTGCGCGCGTCCGGCCGGTTCAGCGTGATGACAGCGACGCGGTCGCGAATGACGCAGAGGAGCTCGTTGGTGCCGGTGTCGATGGTGGTTTCCGTGGTCATTGATCCTCCCTGCTCTTGTTGGACTAGTAGGGTGGATTAGCGAAGCGTAATCCACCTCTTCTCTAATGCGCGGTGATAAAAGAGGTGGGTTACGCCTTCGGCTAACCCACCCTACGGCATCTCGCCTCAAAACTTCTCCACCCAGGGACGCAGCTCGAGCTCCCAGCTCCAGGCGCTGCGCGGCTGCTGCAACACATTCCAATAGCTCTGCGCGATCGCGTCGGGATCGAGCATCGAATCCGGCTTGTCTTCGGCTTCCGTCCGCGCCGCGCTGCGGATGCCGCCGTCGATCACGAAATGCGCAATGTGGATGCCTTGCGGCGACAATTCGCGCGCCAGGCTCTGCGCGAGGCCGCGCAGCGCGAACTTGCCCATTGCGAACGAGGCCGACTGCGCATAGCCCTTGACGCTGGCGGAGGCGCCGGTGAACAGGATCGCGCCTTGCTTGTTCGGCAGCATGCGCTTGGCCGCCTGCTGCGCAACCAGAAAGCCGCCATAGGCGCTGACCGCGATGGCTTGCGCGACGTCGGCCGGGACGAGGTCGACGAATGGCCCGCGGGTGCGGCCGCTGGCGTTGTAGACGACGAGGTCGGGCGTGCCGATCTCGCGCTCGACGAGGCCAAACAACCGCTCGACCTCATCGGGCTCGGTCGCGTTGCAGGCGTAGGCCTTGGCGCCGGTCTCGCTACAGAGCGCGCCCAGCTTCTCGATCTTGCGCGCCGCGAGCGCGACGCGAATGCCTTGCGCAGCCAGCAAGCGCGCCAGCGAAGCGCTCAGGCCTTCGCCGGCACCGACGATGAGGGCTATTTTGTATTTCGGATGTTCCATGGTGTGGTCTCTTGGAGGCAGGGAGCCCCTGATCTATGCATGGCTTTCGCGAACAACCAGCCGGCGGGATCACAATTCCGCAGAGCGAATTGCTCCTTCACGGTGATCATGCCTCCCTGACGATTTGCGGCTTTATCCGTATCTGCGACTGGAGCATGATCGACATCATCCCAAGCGGCAAGCGCTAAAGTGCCGCGGAATGTCCGCAGGTTGCGGAAACGAAGAGGACGATCATGCATAAGCCGGCCCCAGCGCAGCCAAAGAATGTCGCGGCCGCACCATCCGGCCTGCTGGCGCCCGACACCACAGGCATGAATTTCTACCGCGCCGATCCTGCGCTGACCGACCTGTTGCGCATCCATCTGCCGGAAAATCTGTTCCGTCATATCGAGCCGCATCTCGATCGCCTCGGCGAACTTGCCGGCGGCCGCCTCGACGACTGCGCGCGGCTCGTCGACCGCCACACGCCGGTGTTGCACCAGCGCGACAAGTTCGGCCGCGACGTGCAGTCGATCGAATATCACCCGGCCTATCGCGAGTTGGAGAATGCTGCGTTCGGCGAGTTCGGCATCCATGCGCTCTCGATCCGCAAGGGCATCATGGGCTGGCCGGACAAATATCCCGTGGTGGCCAAGCACGCCTTCACGTTCCTGTTCAACCAGACCGAATTCGGCATGGGCTGCCCGATCAACGTCACCGACGGCTGCGCAAAGCTGCTGGCGAATTTCGGCAGCGAGGCGCTAAAGGCGAAATATCTGGACGGCCTGACCTCGACCGACATGAGCAAGCTGACGCAAGGCGGCCAGTTCATGACCGAGAAGGAGGGCGGCTCCGATGTCGGCACGCTGACCACGCGCGCGGTGCAGGAGGACGACCATTGGCGCCTCACGGGCGAAAAATGGTTCTGCTCGAATGCCGACGCCAAGGTCGTGATGCTGCTCGCGCGCCCCGAAGGCGCCGGCCCCGGCACGCGCGGCGTCGGCCTGTTTCTGATGCCGCGCTTCCTCGACGACGGCTCGCAGAACCACTACCGGATCGTGCGTCTGAAGGACAAGCTCGGCACCCGCTCGATGGCCTCGGGCGAGATCAAGCTCGAAGGCGCGATCGCCTATGCGGTCGGCAAGCTCGACCGCGGCTTCGTGCAGATGGCCGAGATGGTGAATTCGTCGCGGCTCTCTAACGGCGTCAAATCGACCGCGCTGATGCGCCGCGCCTATCACGACGCAATGACGGTCGCGACCAATCGCGTCGTGTTCGGCAACCGCATCATCGACCTGCCGCTCGGCCGGCGGCAGATGCTGAAGATCATGCTTCCGGTCGAGCAGGCGCTGTCGATGAGCTTCCTCACTGCGGACGCGCTCGACCGCGCCGAGGCCGGCAGCCAGGATGCGGCGGCATTGTTGCGTATCCTGACGCCGACCCTGAAATTCCGCGCCACCCGCGATGCGCGAAAGGTCTGCGGCGATGCGCTCGAGATGCGCGGCGGCATCGGCTATATCGAGGAATTCGCCACGCCGCGCCTGCTGCGCGACGCGCATCTCGGTTCGGTCTGGGAAGGCACCGGCAACATCGTCGCGATCGATGCGCTCCGGCGCGCGGTCGGCCGCCACGGCGCGGAATCCGCGCTGTCAGCCGATCTGCATGCGCGGCTCGACGACAGTGCATCCGTGCCGCAGGCCTGGCGCGACAATCTGCGTGGCCTCGTCGATCGCGCTGTCGGCTTCGCGCGCCAGGTTGCGGGGAAATCCGAGAACGAGGCCGATGCGCGTCGTGCGACGAGCCTGCTCTATCATGTCGCCAGCGCCGTCGCGCTCGCCTGGGAAGCACACCGCATCCACGAGATGCGCGGCGATGCGCGCCGGCTGCTGTTGTCGCGGCTCGTGATCGACCATCGGGTATCACCAAGCGATCCGTTCCGGCTGACGGAAAATGCCACGCAGGCCAAGATCGCCGCGCTGCTGCTCGGCGACAGCTCAGTCGGCATGAGCGAGGTTGGCGAACTGGTTCTGGCAGCGTAGGCTGCACTCCACGATCAAACCAAGAAACGCGACAGGGAGTGCTCGATGAAGGCCGCCGTCCTCTATGAAGTCAACCAGCCGCTCGTCATCGAGGACGTCAGCCTGCCGAAGCCGGGCCCGCGCGAAGTTCTGATCCGCACCACGGTCGCCGGGCTCTGTCACTCCGACCTGCATTTCATGGAAGGGCTCTATCCGCATCCGCTGCCCGCGGTGCTCGGCCACGAGTCCGCCGGAGTGGTCGAGCAGGTCGGCTCCGATGTCACTTACGTCAAGCCGGGTGACCACGTCGTCACTTGCCTGTCGGTGTTCTGCGGCACCTGCGACAACTGCACCACGGGCCGCACCGTGCTCTGCACCGACACCACCGTGAAGTTGCTGCCCGGCGCCTCAAACCGGATGCAGTGGTCCAAGCCTGAGAAGCTGCACCAGTTCCTCAATCTCTCGTCCTTTGCCGAACAGATGCTGGTGCACGAGAACGCGATCGTCAAAATCCGCAAGGAGATGCCGCTCGATCTCGCCGCGCTGATCGGCTGCGGCGTCATCACCGGCTATGGCGCGGTGGTGAATACCGCGAAGGTGACGGCCGGCGAGACCGTGGCGGTGATCGGCTGCGGCGGCGTCGGCATGGCCGCGATCAACGGCGCGCAGATCGCAGGCGCCGGCCGCATCATCGCCATCGACACCAATCCGGCCAAGCTTCAGCTCGCGACCAAGCTGGGTGCGACCGACATCATCAACCCCGCCGACGGCGATGTCGTCAAGCAGGTGCGTGATCTCACCAATGGCGGCGTGCATCATTCCTTCGAGGTGCTCGGCCGCAAGGAGACTGCCGAGCAGGCGTTCGGCATGCTCGCCTCCGGCGGCACCGCCACCATCGTCGGCATGATTCCGTTCGGCCAGAAGATCGAGCTGCACGGTTTTGATTTCCTGCGCGAGCGCCGGATCCAGGGCTCCTCAATGGGCTCGAACCATTTTCGCGTCGACATGCCGCGTCTGGTCGATTTCTACCTGCGCGGACGACTGCATCTGGAGGACTGGATCTCGGCGAAATTGAAGCTGTCCGAGGTCAACGAGGGTTTTGCCAACATGAAAGCCGGCAAGACGCTGCGCAGCGTGATCGTGTTCGACAGCTAGCACAACCGACCCCGTCGTCGCCCGAAAATTGAAGTCAACGCGACGCGCCCGGACCGTCGGCCGAGGCGCAGCGCGTCTCCTTGACGAGCAGCAGCGTCATGGCCGTGGCAAGTCCCGCGACGAGCATATACGCGACGGATACGTTCAGGCCAGCACCCGCGAACAGCAAATAGGAGAACAATCCCGCAGTCGACGCGGTGAAGCCAAGCCACGCAAACCTCGGAAAGCGAAATCCACGTTCGCCATGCCGGAGATCGAGCACGAGGTAGAACACCAGAAAGGTGTTGCAGAGCGCGGCCGGCAACAGACCCATGACGATCTCGCTCTCGAATGCGAGGTAGGATAACACGCCATCGACCTGGGCAATCACCGCGAACGGCAGATAGCGCAGATTGAGGCAGGCCAGGGCGATCGCCGCAAGCTCGAAGCCGTAGAAATAGCGCTCGTGCATCTTCGGAAGCAGGTACGGCATGAGGATGAGCGATACACACGCCACGAGCAGAATGAACTCTGGCCCGGTCCGCTTGGATTGTGCGATGAAGATCGATAGGGCGAGCCCGCTCGCCGCCGCGAGCACGAGGCCGGCGGCGACTCCGACCGCGTACGGCGTTCCACCGGCGAATACCCAGACATTCGCCGCATTCATGGTCAGGTGATGAAATGTGTTGGCCTGGCCGAGATAGATCCCGAGTACGGAGACCAGTGATCTACCGGCGACGAGAACCGGAATGGCGAGGATCGCATAGGTTGCCGGAATAGCGGCAAGCCATGCCACGTGGATCTTGCGGCGCAGGATCATGCCCAGCACGAACGGCCCCAGGAAGACGCCCTGGGCCTTCACCGAGCAGGCCACTGCGAATGGCAAAACGCCGTTTCGATCCCGCATGAACATCGCCACGGAGATCAGCGCGAAGAAGGTCCAGATCGAATCGGCCTGTCCCCACATTGCGCCGTTGAAGAGCACCGTCGGCGCAAGCCACACCGCGCAGAAGGCCAGGGACGCGCGCAACGGCATGCCTGTAACGCGCCAGACCATCCGGGCCACCACGATCGCGCAGCCGAACTCGAATATCGCCGAGATCATCTTCACGAGGGAAAGCGGCTGGCCCAGCCAGTCAAATCGGGCGGCGATCAGCAGGAGGTAGCTGTAGAACGGCGTATAGTTGGTGAAAGCCTCGGCAAGCCCGCCAATGCCGTGATCTCGCGCGAAGGTATACCAGGTGATGTACTCGGCGGCGTCGGCGGTTGCGTGTTCCCGCGCAAGGTAACGGAGCAAAAGGCCCATGAGCGCGCAACCGACCGCTACCGCAATCGGAATGCGCCATCTCTCGGGCAGCGTCTCGTCTGGATTGACGCGATGATAGGGGTCGCGGAGCGCGCCTATCTCAATTGTGTCGTTTGTCACGCAATCACTCTCGCCGGATTTGAGCGATACCCTCGCCGGGGCTCAGAAGCACTCCGAGCTTCGAGCGTGTCCTGGTGACATGCTCGAGATCGATGCCCTGAGGGGACCTCTCGTCACTTGCAATTTTGACGGGCGAACGATTGCCAGCTGGATAAATGTCAGATCAGCGGTTTGCCCATTGCTCGGGAAAAGATTGTTTGGTTAGCGATTTCTTTATGGCAGTCGTCGAATGCCCCGCGGTGCGAAGGGGGAACGGCAGCGTTCCCTCCTCACCGCGACACGTGTGCCGACACCGCGAGCCACTTGCCATTTTGCTTTGCCCAGCAATCGGTGTAGCGCCCCATCGCCTGCTGGCCATCCGCTGTGGTGTAGGTCGTCGCGGCGTGGATGACGGCGAAGTCGCCCATGATGCGGATGATGACGTCGCGCTCTTTCAAGTTCCGGATCGCGATCGGCCGCGCCGTCTGCTCCAGGAAGGCGGCACGGTCGACCAGCGTCTTGTCGGGATTGGAGCAATAAAACTCCGTTGCCAAGATTTCGTCGAAACGTTTGACGTCGCAGTTCTGCACGGAGGCAACGTAGTCACGGTTGAGGGCGGTCAGTTGGTCGAGGTCCTGGCTCATGGTGCTTCCTTTCCGTCATCCCGGGGCACGCGACGCGCGAGCCCAGAATCACCACGTTGTCGTCCTCCGTCATTGCGAGGAGCCCGCGACTAAATTGCGAAGCAATTTTGCGCTGGCGGCGAAGCAATCCAGACTGTCGCATCGAAAAATTCTGAATCGCTTCGCTCGTAATGACGGGAAGAACTAATCACTGAATAATGGCGGCGGCTGGAACCCGCCGAACTCACGCTCGATCAGTTCAGCGAGCTTGAGCGGCGTGCGGTCTTCGAGGAAAGGGCCGATGATCTGGACGCCGACCGGCAGGCCATCCTTCGACAGGCCGAGCGGAACGGCCGTGGCCGGCAAGCCCGTCAGCGTGGCGATGCCGGGCCAGGCAAGCTGGTCCGGATAAACATGGTCCTTGCCGTCGATATTGATCCGGCGCTTCTCCTGCTCCGGCGAATGATCATGCGGATAGGCGGGGGTCGGCATGATCGGACAGATCACCGCATCGAATGTCCGGAACAATTGCCGCCATTGCGCGCGTAGCCCGGCGCGCGCGCCCTCGTCGAACACCCAGGCCTGATGGCTCGAGGTCATGCCGCGCAGGCGCTCGGCCGCAAGACTCTTGTCGTCGGGCGAGAGTTGCGCCGCGCCGGCATGTGCGCCGGCGAGAATGTCGGGAGGAAAGAACGCGCCGAGAAAACTCATCAGCATACGCATGTAGAGACGCGAGGCCTCCCGGAAGTCCGGAAACAGCGGGCTTTCTCGCGCGACGTTCGCGCCGGCGCCCGTCAATCGCCCAGCCAGCGTCTCGATCGCGCCGCGAATGTCGGAATTCGCAGGCAGCAACGGATGGCTGTCGATCACGAGTAGGCGGAAATCCTTCAGCTTGTCGTGGCGCGCGTCCGGCAGCGCCAGCTTGTATCCGATGCCGAGGTCGACCGGATCGGGACCGGCCATCACGTCCAGCAGCAGCGTCAGATCGGCTGCACTCCGGGCCATCGGGCCGATCACCGCCATATCGCGTTCCATCGGGACCGCAGGAAATGGCGGCGGCGTATGGCCGCGCGTGGGACAGAGATTGTATGTCGGCTTGTGCGCATAGACGCCGCAATGGAATGCCGGCACGCGCAGCGAGCCGCCGATGTCGGATCCGAGCGAGAGCGGTCCGTAGCCGGCCGCAAGCGCTGCCGACGACCCCCCCGATGAGCCGCCGGGGGTGCGGCCGAGATCGTATGGATTGTTCGTCGTGCCGTAGATGTCGTTGTAGCTCTGCCAGTCTCCCAGGCCCACGGGAACGTTGGTCTTGCCGAGAATGACGCCGCCGGCGTTCTTCACCCGGGAGATCGACAGCGCGTCCTCCGTCGGCTTGAAATCCTTTTGCGGCGTCCAGCCCCAAGTTGTGGGCAGGCCCGCGATGTTGAAGGATTCTTTCACCGTCACCGGAATTCCGAGCAGCGGTTTTTTCTCGCCGCGCGCCAGCGCCACATCGGCCTCGCGTGCCGCACTGCGGGCGCGATCAAAATCCCGCACGCAGATCGCGTTGACCTTGCCGTCGTGACGCTCGATGCGGTCGATGGCATCCTGTGTAAGCTCGACCGCGGAGACCTTCTTTGCGGTCAATGCGGCCGACAGTTCGACCGCGCTCTTGAAACTCCATTCCGATCTGGCCACGGCGCTTCTCCTGCTCTTGTTGTCGGGGGATGATGCGCAGTTTGCCCGAATGCTGCAACCGCCGTTTGATCGCGATTGATGTCCCGGTCGAGCCGGGGCATGACAGCGAGGGTGGGGCCTACGCCGCCCCAATCAATACGCCCACCGCGAGCACGATCGCGCCGCCAAGCACGATCTGGAACACGGCCTGGAGGAACGGCGTGTCCATATAGCGCGAGCGAATGAAGGCGATCGCCCACAATTCGAAGAACACGACGACGCAGGCGATCGCAGTCGCGATCCAGAACGCATTGGCCCAATGATCCGGCACCAGATAGGGCGCGGTGTGGCCGAGCCCGCCGAGCGTCGTCATCGCGCCGCAGGTGACGCCGCGCAGCCAGGGCGAGCCGCGCCCCGTAAGCGATCCGTCGTCGGACAGCGCCTCGGCAAAGCCCATGCTGATGCCGGCGCCGATCGATGCGGCGAGGCCCACAAGAAACGTCTGCCAGTTCTGGTGGGTGGCGAAGGCCGCCGCAAACAGCGGCGCCAGCGTCGAGACAGAGCCGTCCATCAATCCGGCGAGGCCCGGCTGCACATATTGCAGCACGAACATGCGGCGGTTGGTGCGATCCTCCTCGGCGCGGACGTCGGAATTCAGGATCTCGCCCGTCAGCTTTGCGGCGGTCTCCTCGTGACCTTTCTCGGCTTCGGCGAGATCGCCGAGCAGGCGGCGCACACCGACGTCGTGGGCCTGTTCGGCGGCCTTCACGTAGAAGCGCTCCGCCTGCATCTCCATGGTCTCGACTTCCCTGCGGATGGCGTCGAGCGACAGGTTCTTGGTCAGCCAGACCGGGCGGCGGCGCAGGAATCCCTTGACGTCCTCGCGCCGGATCGGCGGCAAATGCTTGCCGAAGCGCTGCTCGTACAATTCCAGCAACATGTGCCGGTGGCCGCGCTCCTCCTCGGCCATCTCCTCGAAGATCTTTGCCGTGTCCGGGTAACGCTCGCGAAGGTCCTCGGCGAAGGTCATGTAGATGCGGCTGTCCTCCTCCTCGGAGGAGATCGCGACCGCAAGCACCTCGCGCTCGGTCAGATCGGCAAAATTCTTCACGGCGGCCCTGTATCAGTAGTTTAGAATTATTCTAAACTATATAATGGGCCGGGGTTCCCGGGTCAAATCAGGCCTTGCCGGCGTTGGCCAGGAAGTCGAGCAGCAGCCGGCTCACCTCGGCGGGTTGCTCCTGCTGCACCCAATGGCCGGCGCCGTCGACGAGATGGCAGCCGAGCATGTTTGTGCAGCCGCGCCCCTGCATCGCCTCGAACACGCCCGGACGCTGATAAGTGCCCCAATCCTGCTTGCCCGAGATGAAGCATGAGGGCACGTCGATGCTGCGTCCTGCAAACAGCTGCATCTCGCTATTGAGCATGCCCGAAGTGCCGTAGCGATACCATTGCAGCCCGCCCTGGAATCCGGTGCGGCCATATTCGGCGCTGTAATACGCGAGGTCGCTGTCCGGCAGCCATTGGTTGGCGGCGATCGCGGCGGGCGAGGGCATTTCCTTCGCAACCGTCTCGGCCATGGTCTGGTTCAGGTCCATCACGTAGTAAGTCGGCAGTTTCGCGAGTTCATCCGCCGACCAGGACTTCAGCGGATACGGCTTGTTGTCGGTCCAGTCCGCGCTCTTGTGATGATAATAGGCGCGCAGGAAATCATGGACTCCCTGCGGCGCGTGCTGCATGTCGGCGTTCGCCTCGCGTGTCGAATAGTACCATTGATAGTGCTTGCGCGGCCGCGGCAGCGCGGCGAGCTCGCGATGCACGGGGTCTTCGGCGGGCGGCTTTGCCGGTGTGTCGACCGTATTGAAGGGCAGGGGCGGCGGCCCACCGAACGGCGCGCTCATCATCGTCACCGAACGAAACACGTCAGGCCTTATCAGCGCGCACCAGGATGCGACCGGGCTGCCGAAATCATGCCCGGCCAGATCGACCTGCCTGTAGCCGAACGCCGACACCAGAGCGAGCGCGTCGCGCACCAGGTTGAGCAGAGAGAACGGCGCGAGATCGCCGTGGTATTCCGCGCGCCATCCCGTGGTGCGGCCATAGCCGCGCTGGTCCGGCGCAATCACGTGATAGCCGGCCGAAGCCAGCGTCGGCATCACCTTGCGCCAGGAGAAGGCGAGCTCGGGAAAGCCGTGCAGCAAGAGGAGGCATGGCCGCCCCGTGGTCTCGAAGCCGGCCTCCAGCACATGCATGCGCAAGCCGTTGATGCCGTCGATGTAACGCGAGCGGATTCCGGCGGGCAGGGGGATGTCGGGAAGCGCAGTCATCGTGTCTCTCCACTCGGGCGGAATCGTAGGGTGGGCAAAGGCGCGCACCGCGCGCCGTGCCCACCATCTTTCCGCGACGCGTTTGGTAGGGTGGGCACGCTTCGCTTTGCCCACCCTACGGCATCTTGCTAGACGGCGGCGCACACGAACGCATTGCCCTTGCGCCGGATCTTCCCCACCGACGGCGAGGGGAAATGCGCGGTGCAGCACAGCGTGTCGGTGTCGCAATAGCGTTCCAGGAAGCTGCGGCGCGTTTTCGCTGCCGCGACTGGATCGACGTCGAACTTGATCGACAGCTCGGGATAGAGCGTCTGCAGCGGCGAGTGCATGAGATCGCCGGAGAACACGGCGTCGTCCTTGCCGCGGCCCATCGTGATGGCGATATGACCCGGCGTATGGCCCGGCGTCGGCAGGATGCGGACGTGATCGCCGATCTCATGATCGTTGCCGACGAGCTCGTGGCGTCCGGCCTCAACCACCGGCAGCACGCTGTCGGCGAAGGGAGCTACTTCGGCCTTCGCATTCTGCTCGGTCCAGTGGTCGAATTCCTGCCGGGCGAAGACGTAGCGCGCCTTGGGGAAGGTCGGCACCCAGCGGCCGTTCTCCAGCCGCGTGTTCCAGCCGACGTGATCGACATGCAGATGCGTGCACATCACGAAGTCGATGTCCTCGACCGCAAATCCGGCGGCGCCCAGCCCGCGCAGATAGGTGTCGTCGGTCTTCATGTTCCATTTCGGTCGAGGCCGCGGCTTGTCGTTGCCGATGCAGCTGTCGACCAGGATGGTATGATGCGGTGTCTTCACCACATAGGACTGAAAGCACAGCAGCAGCACGTCCTGGTCATCCAGCGCCTTGCTCCCGCGCATCCATGCCCGGTTCTCGGCTAGCACCTCGGCCGTCAATCCCGGCAGCATCTCCAGCGCCGGGACGAACGAGGTTTCCTGCTCGATGACGCGATGGATGGTGAGATCGCCGACTGAGAACTTCAGGCTCATGAGAACTCCGGTTGTTATGCAGCCGGTGGCACCGAGATCTTCACGGAGGGCCGCTCCAGCATCTTTTGATGGAAGGCGTCGAGCTTCGGGTAGGCCTTGCGCCAGCCGCAATCGGCGAAGCGGAAGTCGGCATAGCCGAGCACGCAAACGAGGCCGATCTGCGAGATGTCGAACGGGCCGTTCAGCACCTCAGGCATGTTCTCGAACCGCGCCATGCCGGTCCACGCTCTATTCCAATGGTCGTCCGACCACGCCTGCCATTGCAGGCCCTGCGGCCGCACCATCTTCTCGTAGCGGCACAGCAGCATGGAATCGAGCATGCCGTTGATCAGGGAATGATTGGTCTTGGCCTTCCAGCGCCGCGGGCCGTAATCCGGGATCAGGTTGCCGCCGGCGATCTCGTTGAGATATTCGACGATGACGTAGGAATCCAGAATGACGTCGCCGTCATTGGTGATCAGCACCGGCAGCTTCTTCAGCGGCGTGATCTTCGAATAGTCCTCATTGGCCGTGCCCGGCGCGACGCTTGCGGGCACGAGCTCGATCTTGTCGATCAGCCCGAGCTCGATCGCGGCGATGCGCACCTTGCGGGCGAAGGGCGAGGCGGGGGAGAAGGTGAGTTTCATTTTGGATCCTTGTTGTCATTCCGGGGCGATGCGAAGCATCGAACTATGGTGCGCAATTGCGCACCTAAGAATCTCGAGATTCCGGGTCTGGCGCTCTCGCGCCATCCCGGAATGACAAAGAGGGAATCGCGCCCTACGCCGCGATAATCTCCTGCCTCTGCTCGCCGAGACCCTCGATGCCGAGGCTGACGACGTCGCCGACATTGAGGAAGGTCGGCGGCTTCATGCCGAGGCCGACGCCGGGCGGGGTGCCGGTGGTGATGACGTCGCCGGGCAGCAGCGTCATGAACTGCGAGACATAGGAGATGCACTTGGCCATGGAGAAGATCATGGTCTTGGTCGAACCGGTCTGGCGGCGCTGGCCGTTGACGTCCAGCCACATCGACAGGTTCTGCACGTCCTTGATCTCGTCCTTGGTGGCGAGCCACGGTCCGAGCGGGCCGAACGTGTCGTGCGACTTGCCCTTGGTCCACTGTCCCAGGCGCTCGATCTGGAAGGCGCGCTCGGAGACGTCGTTGCAGACGCAGTAGCCGGCGACGTGATTCAGCGCGTCGGCTTCCGAGACATATTTCGCACGGGTGCCGATGATCGCGGCGATCTCGACCTCCCAGTCGAGCTTGGTCGAGCCGCGCGGCTTTTCGACCGCATCGTTCGGGCCGGACAGCGACGTGTTGGCCTTCATGAAGATGATTGGCTCGCTCGGGATATCGGCGCCGGTCTCCTTGGCATGGTCGGAGTAGTTGAGGCCGATCGCGACGAATTTCGAGATGCCGGTGACGGGGGCGCCGAACCGCGGCTTGCCGGAGACCGCCGGGAGCGAGGCGGGATCGAGGCCTGCCAGCTTCTTCAGGCTCTCCGGCGAATAGGCCTCGCCGGTGAGGTCCTTCAGATGCGCCGACAGGTCGCGCAACTGGCCGGATTTGTCGATCAGGCCGGGCTTTTCCGCACCCTTCTCGCCATAACGAACAAGCTTCATTCTCGTTTCTCCCTAGGAATGGACCGATCGGTTAAACAGCTTCATGGAACAGGGCGAGGGGAAATTCAACCGCCCAGAGCGGGGCGCATTGCAGCCCTTCCCTCGTGGCGTAGGCGGAGGATCGTAGGGTGGGTTAGCCGAAGGCGTAACCCACCACATCTGCCTCCGCGGGGACAGAAGAGGTGGATTACGCCGAGCAGATGCGCTTCGCGCATCTGCAGGGCTAATCCACCCTACGAATTCTACGATTGCAGCGCCACAAACCTGAATGCCTCTCCATCCCGCCTGATATGCCCGGCCGAGAAATGGCCGCCGATTACCAGCGTCGGCGTGTCAGCAAAGCGGCCGAACAATTCGCGCCGTGTCTTTGCGGATTGGCTCTGGTCGGAATCCGCCGTCGAGGACCAGTCGAGATGCGCCATCTGGCAGGGGTGATGGGCGACGTCACCCGTGAGCAGGCCCTGTTCGCCGTCCGATCGGATGAGAATGCTCATATGGCCGGGACTGTGGCCGGGGGTCGGGATCATGCTGATCTCCTCGCAGAGCCGGTGATCGCTCGGGATCAGATCGGCCCGGCCGGCATCGACGATCGGCTTCACGGAATCCTCGAACACGGCTCGCTTGTCCGGCTCGGTCGAATGCTCCAGCCAGTGCTCGTATTCGGTCTTGCCGAAGACGTAGCGCGCCTTGGCAAATGTCGGCACCCATCGGCCGTCGACCAGCCGCGTATTCCAGCCGACATGATCGACATGAAGATGCGTGCACAGCACCGTGTCGATGCTGTCGGGCGCAAAGCCTGCTGCCATCATCGTCGCCAGGAACGGCGTGGTGCGGTTGTTCCAGGTCGGAACATTGCGGCCCTGCTTGTCGTTGCCGAGGCCGGTGTCGACCACGATGCGGCGCGAAGGCGTCTCCACCACCAGCGAATGGATCGACATTTTCAGCCGGCCCTCTTCGGTAGCGAAATGCGGGATCAGCCAGGGAAGCTTCTGGATCTCTGCGTTGCTCGCGAGCGGCAGGATGAAGCGGGTCGAGCCGACCGTCTCCAGCTCCACAACCTTGGTGATTTTGACCTGGCCGACCTTCCACTGCATCCGCCGCTTTCCCATGTTTTTGCCTTGATGCCGAAAGATGCGCCGTTTCCGTCATCGAGCGCAATGGATCATCTGACGCGGTGCGGCGTTATCGCGGGAACCCCAGGAAAAAGCCGAAGAGGAAGCCATGCCAGAGCTTGCGATTTCCGCGGAGAAAGTCGCCTTCATCATCGAGAAGGCGCGTGAATTCGACGTCAAGGAGGGGGATTCCGATCCGGATTCCGGCTCGAACCCGACCGATGACGACGCGGTCGACGTCCTCGAGGATGACGGCTCCGATCCTGTTGTCCAAGAGCTCGGCAGCTTCATGATCGCCTTGAACGAGGACGAGCAGCTTGATCTCGTCACGCTGACATGGCTCGGTCGCGGCGACGGCACCATCGATGACTGGGACGATTTGCGCGCCCGTGCGGTGGAGGCGCGCACCGAATATCGCAGCCCGCGCCGCGAAACGGTGCACTATCTGCTCGGCGAGCCGATGCTGGGCGATCTGCTCGCAGGCGGGCTCGACGAATTCGGCATTGACTGGACAGACGAGCGCACGACGGCCGACCCGAGCGAACGGGACGAAGACGAACCGACGAAACGGCGGTGATGATCGGGCTCTGACGCCTCCACCGTCATGGCCGGGCTTGACCCGGCCATCCACGTCTTACTTTGCTGAACAAAGAATGTGGATGCCCGGGACAAGCCCGGGCATGACGATCTTTCGTGGAATGCGCCGTTGCGAATGCGATTTACAACGTCCCCGGGAACGCGCCGCCATCCAGCAGAATGTTCTGCCCGGTGATGAAGCCGGCCTTGGCGCCGCACAGGAAGGCGCAGGCATATCCGAACTCGTCGGGCTGGCCGAAGCGCCCGGCGGGGTTGAGCTTGGCGCGCTCGGTCAGGATCTGCTCGGCCGAGACGCCGCGCTTGTCGGCCTCGGCCTTTGCGGTGCCGGTCAGGCGGTCGGTCTCGAACGGGCCGGGCAGCAGGCCGTTGATGGTGACGTTGTTGATCACGGTCTTGCGCGACAGGCCGGCGATGAAGCCGGTGAGGCCGGCGCGCGCGCCGTTGGAGAGGCCGAGGATGTCGATCGGCGCCTTCACCGCAGCCGAGGTGATGTTGACGATGCGGCCGAACTTGCGCGCCATCATGCCGTCCACCGTCGCCTTGATCAGCTCGATCGGCGTCAGCATGTTGGCGTCGATCGCCTTGATCCAGTCGTCGCGGGTCCAGTTGCGGAAATCGCCGGGCGGCGGGCCGCCGGCGTTGTTGATCAGGATGTCGGGCTCGGGGCAGGCCTTCAGCACGGCTTCGCGGCCGGCCGGCGTCGTGATGTCGCCGACGATCTCGGTGACCTTCACATCAGGATAGGTTTTCCGGATCTCGTCCGCCGTCTTCTTCAAAGCTTCCGCGCCGCGCGCGGTCAGCGTGACATCAACGCCGGCCTCCGCCAGCGAGATGGCGCAGGCACGACCGAGGCCCTTGCTGGATGCGCAGACGATGGCGCGGCGACCTTTGATCCCAAGATCCACTGTTTCACTCCCGTAATGTCAGGCAGGTTTTGGATGGCATCCATTCTAGCCAACATCGGCGCCGCTGATAAGGCATGGGCTCGCATCAAAATGCATGGCGTGTCCGCGCGGCGATGCAAATGCGCAGGCATGATCCGGAAAAGTGCGTAGCGGTTTTCCGAAAAGATCATGCCCAAACAACAACGGCGCGATCTTATCGCGCGTCAGATGCGCCGCTCCTGCTTGAGGCGGTCGATCGCGGAGGTCGCTTCAGGGGGCAGCGACTTGAAGCCCATCTGACCCGCCGTCGAGAACAGCGGCCGCAGATGCGAGCCGGCGAGAAACGGCGGCTGTTTGTTGGCCGGCACGATCTGGTCGAACACCAGCACCAGCGTGGTGGCGACGAGACCGACCCTGACGGCACCGAGCGCAGCGCCGCCGAGCCGGTCGCCGATGCCGGCGTCGCGGATCGTGTCGTTCAGCGCCAGGCGGCCGATATAGCCGAACAGCATGCCGACCACCACGAAAATGCCGAACAGCCAGATCCAGTTCTGCAGCAATGGCGCATTCGGGTTGCCGGCGATCTGCGGCACGATCAGCGGCATAAGCGCGACTGCGATCGGCGCGGCGAGGAGATAGGCGAGGATGGTCATGGCGCTGCGGAGCAGGCCGGTCCTGAAGCCGAAGCCGACCGCGATAGCGAGCGCGGCGTAGACGGCGAGATCGAAATTGTTCATCAGCAAAACCCGGCCCCGATGGAACGAATGAACGCCGGACCGATCATTCCGGTTTCAGATCGCTAAAATCGTCTGTATTGATGGCTCCAAGAGCGTAAGGGTTATCGCCAATGTCAGACCTATTTGACGTCAGTAAAGAAACCATCCTCGTCACGGGCGCGAGCCAGGGGCTGGGGCGGCAATTTGCCCGGGTGCTCGCCGCCCACGGGGCAGCCGTCGCGCTCGCGGCGCGTCAGGCCGACAAGCTGAAGAGCCTGGAGGAGGAGATCCGCGGCAAGGGCGGCCGCGCCGCCGCGGTCGCGCTCGACGTCACCGACACGGCCTCGATCGCGCGGGCCGTCGACGCGGCAGAGGCCGCGCTCGGTCCCGTCACGGTGCTGATCAACAATGCCGGCATCGCCATCGAGAAGCTCGCCACCGAGCAGACCGAAGCGGATTGGGACGCGGTGATCGGCGCGAACCTGAAGGGCGCCTATTTCCTCGCGACGGAAGTCGCGCGGCGCATGATCGCCCGCGAGCAGTCAGGCAACATCGTCAACATCGCCTCCGTGCTCGGCACCGGCGTCCTGAAGGCGGTGTCGCCCTACGCGATCTCCAAGGCCGGCATCATCCAGGCGACGAAGGCGATGGCGCTGGAGCTCGCCGGCCAGAACATCCGCATCAACGCGCTCGCGCCCGGCTATATCGACACCGAGATGAACCACGCTTTCTGGTCGACGCCGGCCGGCGAACGCCTGGCCAAGCGCATCCCGCAGCGCCGTGTCGGCGCAGAGTCCGATCTCGACGGCGCGATTTTGCTGCTGGCGTCACAGGCATCGCGGTACATGACGGGGAGCGTGATCACGGTCGACGGTGGTTTCCTGCTCAATTGAGCCCGGCTGTCGTCCCGGACAAGCGCGCCTCAAGCGCGCGCAGATCCGGGACCCATAGCCACAGGGAGAAATTTGGCGAGGACTCGGGGTTAACATCTCGCGCCACAACTACTCCCTGTGGTTATGGGTCCCCGCGTTCGCGGGGACGACACCGAGAATGACGCGGCAGCGTCGCCTAACTCGCCCGCATCTCCGCCCTGATCATATCCGCCGCCTTCTCCCCGATCATGATGGTCGGCGCGTTGGTGTTGCCGCCGATCAGCGTCGGCATGATCGAGGCGTCGACGACGCGCAAGGCCTCGACGCCGTGCACCTTCAGTGCCGGATCGACCACGGCCATCGCATCTGTCCCCATCTTGCAGGTGCCAACGGGGTGATAGACGGTGTCCACGCGATTACGCAAAATATTGCGGATGTCGTCGTCGGTTCGCACGTCGGACGTGAACATGTCCTTCTTCTGCAGCGCGCGCAGCGCCGGCGTCTCCATCAGCCGCCGCGTGGTCTTGAAGCCCGCGACCATCCTCTCGAGATCCTCCGCTTCGCCCAAAAAGTTCGGATCGATCAAGGGCGCTGCGAGCGGATCGGCGCTCTTCAGGGACACGCTGCCGCGGCTCTTCGGCCGTAGCAGGCAGACGTGACATGAGAAGCCCGCCTCCTTGTGCTTCTTGCGGCCGTGGTCGTCGAGCATCGCGATGACGAAGTGCAGCTGGATGTCAGGTACGTCGAGATCGGGCCGGGTTTTCAAAAAGCCGCCGCACTCGGCGAAATTGGTGGTCATCAGGCCGCGCCGTTCGCGGCGATAGCGCTGGATGGCGCGGATAAGGGACGGCAACCGTCCGAGCGAGGCATGAACCAAGTGCGGATAGTCGGAGGCGTAGACGAACACGAAATCCGGGTGGTCCTGCAGATTGCGCCCGACGCCGGGCAGATGGTGCACGACGCCAATGCCGTGCTTGCCAAGCGCATCTCCATCGCCGATGCCCGACAACATCAGCATCTGCGGTGACTGGAAGGCGCCGCCAGCAAGGATCACCTCGCGGCGCGCGCGCAGCTGCTTCGTCTGCTTGCCCTGCACATATTCGATGCCGACGGCGCGCCCGCCCTCGAATAGGATTTTCGTGGCGTGTGCGCCCGTCTCGACGCGCAGATTGGCTCGCTTGCCGATGTGGGGATGCACATAGGCGCGTGCCGCGCTCCAGCGTTCGCCATTGTGCTGCGTCACCTGATAGCTGCCGAGCCCTTCGTGATCCTCACCATTGAAGTCCTCGCGAATGCGGAACTGCGCCTCGCGTGCGGCCTGATGGAAGACATCATGGATCGGATTGTCCGCGCGCAGCCGGTTGACATGCAGCGGGCCGCCCTTGCCGTGATACTCGCCGTCGAAATCGGAGTTGTCCTCCGAGCGCTTGAAATAGGGCAGGACGTCGGCATACGACCAGCCGGCATTGCCGAGCGAAGCCCAGTGGTCGTAGTCCCATTTGTGGCCGCGGATGTAGACCATGGCGTTGATCGCCGAGGAGCCGCCAAGACCCTTGCCGCGCGGTTGATAGCCGATGCGGCCGTTCAATCCCATTTGCGGTACGGTATCGAAAGCCCAGTTGGCCGTTTTGTAAGGTAGAGCAAGCCCAAACGGTGTGGTGATGCGCCAATTGTCGTTCGTCCCGCCTGCATCGAGCAACGCCACGGATGTCGCCGCATCCTCCGACAGCCGCCCCGCAACCGTGCAGCCGCCGGAGCCCGCGCCCACGACGACGAAATCGAATGTGTCGATCACTTGTTTCCCCCACGAAAATTCTTTGTTGTTTTCGTCATTGCGAGCGTAGCGAAGCAATCCAGGCTGTCTCCGCGGAGGGATTCTGGATTGCTTCGCTGCGCTCGCAATGACGGTGTTTGCCTCCCTACGACATGAACCGCATCAACTTCTCCAGCCGCGCGATCTTGCCGCCATAGGGCGGATAGAGATCGGCGAGGCGGTTGAACTTGGAGCGATAGAACACCGGCTTCAGCTTGCTGAAGGTGCGAAAGCCCCATTCGCCGTGATAGGCGCCGGTGCCGGATGCGCCCACGCCGCCCATCGGCTGGTTGATTTGCGTGAAGTGAAACAGGCAGTCGTTGATTGTGACGCCGCCGGAGATGGTGCGCGCCAGCACCTCGTCGCGCGCAGTGCGGTCCTTGCCGAACCAGTACAGCGCCAGCGGCCGGTCGCGCTGGTTGACGAAGCTGATCGCCTCGGCGGGATCCCGATAGCCGAGCACCGGCAGCACCGGCCCAAAGATCTCCTCCTGCATCACCGTCATCGCCTCGGTCGCCCCGACGATCAGCGTCGGTGGAAATTTGCGATGCGCCTTCCAGTTCGGATCGTCCGGCTTCGCCGGCTGCAGGATTTTTGCGCCGCGCTGCGCCGCGTCCGCGACGAGGCCTTCGAGCCGGGCGTAATGCCGATCCGAGATGATCGAGGTGTAGTCCTTGTTTGAGGGATCGGTGCCGAACATCCGCCGCATCTGGGCGCGCACCTTCTCGGCGAAGGCCTGCAACGAGCGCTCAGGCACCAGCACATAGTCCGGCGCGATGCAGGTCTGCCCGGCATTGAGCAGTTTTCCGTAGGCGATGCGCTGGGCTGCCTCTTCGAGGTCGGCCGAGGCGTCGATGATCGCGGGCGACTTGCCGCCGAGCTCGAGCGTGACGGGCACCAGATTGCGCCCCGCGGCCTCCGCGACCAGCCGCCCGACCCGGGTCGAGCCGGTGAACACGAGATGGTCGAACGGCAGATGTGCAAAGGCTTTCGCCACCTCGTCCTCGATGCCGGTGACGAGCAGCTCCTGCGCATCGAACCTTGCGGCGACCGTCTCCTTCAGAAGCGCGGAAAAGTGCGGCGACAGCTCGCTCGGCTTGATCAGGACGCGGTTGCCGGCGGCGAGCGCGCCGATCGCGGGTGCGAGCGTGAGCTGGAGCGGATAATTCCAGGGAGCGATGATGCCGACGACGCCGAGCGGCTGGGGCATCAGCCGGTTGCGCGCCGGCAGGAATTGCAGCGCGGTGGCGACGCGCTGCGGCGCCATCCAGCTCTTGAGGTGTTTTGTGGCGTGCCGGATCTCGGAGAACAGCAGCATCGTCTCGGCGATGGTGGTCTCGACCGCCGAGCGGTGGCCGAAATCGGCCGAGATCGCCTGCCGGAAGCGCTCCTCGTTATCGGCGACCACGGCGCGCAACCGCGCCAGCCGGTCGAGCCGCTCGGCAAGGCCGGCCGGCGGCTCGTCCCGCGACCGCGCGACCATGGCGTGAAAGGCCTCCTCCAGCGCTCCGACCGGGGCGCTCGTCAGGGATTTTTCCACGGGCGTTCCTCCCTCAAGGGCGCGTTTCAGCCTTATCTTGTTGCCGCAAGCTGGCCCTTTGTGGAACTTCTGGCAAGAGTGCAGGGAATGCAGCCGAAATCGGTCGCTTCCCCTGTCATAAAGTCGAAAAAAACGTTCCCGCGGCCCTTTCCAAAGGCAGCTCGGGTTGGTACATACCCCCCGCACCCGACGGGCTTTGCCCGGGGTTGCCTTCCAAGGAAGCCTTTGGGACGGACGAGAAAAGCCACGCGAACAGCGCGGGCCTCAACCGACCGTCCCCGGGATCCAACTGAAGGCAAAGCAAGTGTTTAACGCGGGGTGGAGCAGCCCGGTAGCTCGTCAGGCTCATAACCTGAAGGTCATAGGTTCAAATCCTATCCCCGCAACCAAATTCGGAATGCCGGTTCCGATGAGAAAATGGCCCGCTGGATGCGGGCCATTTTTTTTGGGGGAAGAGCCTCAATGTCGACTCTCTCGAGCCGCGCCGTGCCCCCCTGGCAGAGCGTGCGAGCCGCGCGACTTGGCGACAAGCGCGCCAATATAATCTTCGAGAGTGGTCCTCCCGCGTTCGAAGGGCGCCGACATCGCAAAGCCGCTATCGACGCTGACCGCGGTCATTCGCGCATAAGACTCGGCCGCTGCGGCAGAGAAGCCCAGCTTTCGATAAGCCGCAATCCATTGATCGCGCGGTAGGACCTCGACCTTCACCGGATTGCCGAGCGCCGCCGCGAAGACATCCGCTACGTCCTGCGGCGAATAGCGCTCGGGTCCTTCGACATAATGTACATCATGATCGCAGGGCCGTGCCAGTAGATGGCGCGCGGCCGCTTTGCCGAGATCGGCGGGCGCGACCATCGGGATCTTCATGTCCCCCGGAATCATTGTCGGCAACACGCCTCGCTTCGCGGCACCGAGCATTTCGTCCCAGTTGCTCATGTAGTAGGCGCCCCGCTGTATAGTCGCCGGTGTCGATCGCGCGGCAAGCGCCTGCTCGAAATCGTAGAGGATATTGAGATCCCCGCAGCGCTCGCCCGGCTGGGCGCCATAAGTGGACGCCGCGACGACTTTCTCAAGACCAGATCCGTCGACTGCCGCGACGATGCTCCGAACAGTAGCATGTTCCTCACGATCGGTGTCGGTCGAGACATCGGCGTTCGGGTTTAGCAGGAAAGCGCGGGTGCCCGTCCTGAACACCGCACGCAGGGCTTCGGTGTTGCGCACATCGACGACCGCGGTCTGTGCGCCGCGTTTGCGCCAATCGGCATCGTTGTCGCTGCTGTGAAGCACGGCCGTGACTGGCCGACCTGCACTCAGCAACGTCGACGCCACCGCTGAGCCGACACGGCCGTTTGCTCCGATCACGATGAACATTTCTGCTCTCCATAAGGCTGAATCGGATAAATATTCCGAGTCGCCCATGGTTCCGTAATCGACCCAGTAGGATAGGAAGGGCGCAAATCACAGTTGCCGGCGGCGCCTCGTTCCGACACCTCCTCTCAATTATTCGGAGAGCGTTCGCGAAAGTCGTGCGGCCGCCTCGGTATCGGTGGGTGCGCATCCCCGCAACCAAGTTCGGATTTTACTGGGTCCGAGACGAAAATGGCCCGCATGGCGCGGGCCATCTTTGTTTTGGGTTTTGTGACCTTATAGAGGTCATCGTCTGCCATGCGACCTTTGCATTCGGATGCGCGGCACGCGCGGTCAATGACAGCAGAAAGCGCTCAGTAAGCGAGCTTTGGATACCAGTCGGTGCCGCGCCCGTCTGGCGTGGTGTCGAGGATGGTCCAGAGCGGATCGATGTCGGGCGCGCCACGTGGGTCCTGTTGGGGGTCGGCCATCGTGGCACCCATCTCGCCGGACCAGAAATGCCGGATCGTGCCATCGCGCTGCGTGAACACGCTGTAGCCGGGCACATCAGCATCCTCGGCGCTAACGTAATCGCGCGTGTAGTCCCCCGAGATGTCAGAGAAGATCTTGTGTCGTGTCCAGCCACGCGCTTTCTTTGCCTTGATCAATCGAGCGACCGGCGATCGCGCGATGAAGACGAACGCAATACGCTGCTCGATGTCGGGCAATTTGTGCTCCCACGTGCTCATGAATGAGGTGCACATCGGGCACGGCGTCTCCCGCTGCGGGCCGAACATGTAGCTGTAGATCGCGAGCGTCTGCTTGCCGCCGAACAAATCGACGAAATTCACTTTGCCATTCTCGCCTTCGAACGCGTAGTTCTTCTTCACCTCGCCGCCGGGCGGCAGGGCCCGGCGCAGTTCAGCGACACGCTCGATATGACGACGCAGCTCGATCTCCTCGGCCAGGAGGCTTTGCCGAGCGCGGCGGTAGTCGGCGCTTTCGTTGGGAAAATGAGCTTTGTTCGTGCGAGCGAGCTCGGAAGCAGGCTTCAGGATGGAACTATCCATGGCGTGACCTCTGGTTGGGGCCGATATCTCTGAAGACGTCCAATGGCACCTCGTTCCGACACTTCCGCTCACTTATTCGGAAAGCCGTCGCGTAAGTGAGTGCGCCGCAAATCCATCGCAACGTCGCTCGAACGACACGATATCGCGGCGGAACCCAACCTGCATCCGGGCGTCATATGAGACTGCGGGATAGAACTTGCTGCTTGATTCGCCGTCGTTCGGAAGGGACTGGTCCCATGAAGTTCGAGGATTTCGAAGCCGCCGATGTTCCAGCCGAGGAAGCGCGGATTTTCATCCGTCGGGCCGGTTCGGGACCGCCCATTCTCCTGCTGCACGGATTTCCCCAGACGCATCTGATGTGGCGAGACGTTGCGCCATTGCTCGCGCAAGACTTCACCGTAGTCTGCGCCGATCTTCGCGGATATGGTCGCAGCGCTTGTCCGCCCTCCAGCCCGGACCACGCGCCATATTCGAAACGGGCGATGGCAAAGGACATGGTGTCCGTCATGGCAAGGCTTGGCTTCGACCGTTTCTCGGTTGTGGGCCATGATCGTGGCGGCCGCGTCGCTTATCGGATGGCGCTCGACCATGGCGAACGCGTGGAACGGCTCGCCGTCCTCGACATCATTCCGATCGCCGATGCCTGGGAGCGCACCGACAAGAAACTGGCGGTCGGCTATTGGCCCTGGTCGTTGCTCGCGCAGCCTGAACCTCTCCCTGAGCGGCTAGTGTCCGCAGCTCCCGATGCCGTCATCGACAATGCGCTCCATGGCTGGGGGTCGCGAGCAGACAGTTTCAGTCGGGCCGTCCGGACATCCTATGTCGAGGCGTTGCGCGATGAGGCGCATGTTCACGCGATCTGCGAGGAATATCGCGCGGCGGCGACGATCGATCATGAGCACGATCTGGCGGATCGCAATTCCGGCCGCCGGATTGATTGCCCTGTCCTGATCCTCTGGAGCGGCCGCGGCCCGTTGAATTCCTGGTATGCGAGCGAGGGCGGCCCCTTGGGGCTATGGCGGACCTGGGCCGATGACGTGCAAGGAAAGCCGCTCGATGGCGGGCACTTCTTTCCGGAGGATATTCCGCAGCAGACGGCCCATGAGCTGAATCGGTTCTTCGGGAGCGATAGCTAGTCGCCCGTCCGCAACCTGCGAAGATGGCTCGCTCGCGTCCGGCGCGATGCTCACCACGACCTTGGTGGTGTCGGCGTCCGACCGCCCCTCCGGCCAGAACTGGCCGACCTCGATGGTGCCTTCGACCTCCAAGAGTCCAACGGGAATCGGCCGCTCCTCTCAAACCGGCGCGTCGCTCCCTTGAGGCGGCGACCCGCGCGGGCGAGCGGAGGGCAGCGGATCATCTTGCTACGACAGGCCCATGACGGGAGGTGGGACGGGCGCGACGCGCGCGCGGCCCTTGCAAACAAAACGCCCGCGCACCTCAAGTGCGCGGGCGACGATCGAAGCCGGTTGCGTCTGCAGATCAGGATCGATACGGACAGACCATCGTCAGGTTCAGCAGCGCCGGCTTGTCCGAGCCTTTCTTGTATTCCCACTCCAACCGGATCTCGTGTCGATGGGCATAGGCATCGCTTGCCGCGTGGGTGATGATCTTCGTCTTCATCGGGATCGGCGGCTCGGAGTTGAAGCATTTGCGCACGCAGGCATCGAGCAGGTCACATCGTGTCAGCGGGATGACGCCGGGCTCGTCCTTGGAGAGCGGGACCGTGTTCGGCTGGGTGCTGAGGTCGACGCGGGCGCGGCCCTTCTCCTTGTGCCAGTACTTGGCGCTGCCCTGCGGCCACCTCGACGGCGGGTTCAAGATCAAATGGTACTGGCCGTATTCCAGGGTCGGCAGGTCGATGTCGTCGGATGCCTTCAGCTTGGCGACGCTCTTTTTCATGTTCGCCAGGGGATAGTAATTGGCGTTCATCAAGTCTCGAAATGCCTTGCCGCTATATACCAGTCCGGCCATCGCCTCTTTCCTCGATATGTTTGTTTGTCAAAAACCGTAGCGTCTGGCCGCAAATACGCGCGATGCGGCGGCCGATCACACAATTTGTTGTGTGCAGGCACGCTACCACCCACGACTGTACTTCGTCCAGCGAGCTACCATCCGGTAAGGTCGCGTATCCCGCAAGCCTAATTGCCATGCAGTCCCCTATTGGTAATGTAAGCCGAACGTCTCGTGGGCGCGGGTAGCGAAGACTGCTGAGGCAGTCGTTTGAAGGCGCTGGAATGAATTGCTTCGCGTGTCAGTCGGCAATCGGTCCGGGCGACAGCTGGTGCTCCAAATGCGGAGCGGCGGTCCGCGAGCGCGTTGAGCCCGACAGCGAACGGCGGTTCGTGACGATTTTGCGCGCCGACGTCGTCGATTCCACAGGGCTTGTCGCCGAGCTGGAGCCGGAGGCCGCGGTGTCGCGCCTTGAGCCGGCTCTCGCGGCGATGAGAGGCGCGGTGCGCCAGTTCGGTGGCATCGTCAGCAAGGAGCTGGGAGACGGGCTGGCCGCCGTGTTCGGTGCCCCGATCGCCGACGACAACCACGCGCCGCTCGCCTGCCACGCGGCCATCGAGCTCGTCCGGCGTGTTGGCAGCCTGGGCGATCCCGGTCTCCAGGTCCGGGTCGGGCTCCACTCGGGCCATGTGGTCGCCTACATGGTCGCCAGCGAATTTTCCAAGGTCTATGAGATCGGCGGGGCCGCCCAGCATCTGGCCGCGCGGCTGGAAGCGGCGGCCGAAGCGAACCAGGTCTACGTCTCTGAGGCCTGTCAGAAGCTCGCGGATGGACACGTCCGCTTTGAATTCCTGGGCCGCAAGACGCTCCGCGGTTTCGGCGAGCCGATGCCTGTGTACCGGGTCATGGGCGCGAGCGATCTTTCGAGCTGGCGGGTCCGGCGTGCGCGCAGTGTTTCCCGATTTGTCGACCGCACGACGGAGCGGGCCTTGCTGTGGCGTGCGGCCGAAAGGGTCAGCGCCAGCCGCCAGACCGTTCTGCTCATGGGTGACGCCGGCATCGGAAAGTCGCGGCTTGCGCACGAGTTCGCGCAGGACCTTCGCGCCAGCGGCTGGCGGCTGATCGATGCCGAGTGCAGCCCGAATCTCCAGGGCGCGCCGTACAGCGCCCTCAAGCGATTGTTGCTGTCGATCTTCGAGTCGGCCGCAAGGGATCAGGCCAGGGCGGATGATCCCAGAGGGGCGTTGCCGGCCGTGCAGCAGCGAGCCATCGACGCGGTCCTGGACCTGCCGATCTCCGATCCGCAATGGGACGAACTGGAGCCGCACGCGCGCGGGCGCGCGATTTCAGATGCGAGCTGCGCCATCGTCGAGAGCATCGCCCGTCGTCAGCGCACGATCCTTCTGATCGAGGACCTGCACTGGATCGATCGGGCCAGCGATACGGTCATGGCCACTCTCTCCGCGCTGCAATGTCCCGATTTGCTCGTGCTGCTGACCACGCGGCCCAACGGGATGCCGGTGTGGATTGCGCGCTGTCACGCAGAGATCGTGGCCATGCGGCCCCTCGACGACGATTCGGGCTTGGCCATGCTCGCCGAAATGCTCGGCCCCGCCACCACCAACGCGGATCTGAAAAACCGGATCATCTCCCATACCGCCAACGTTCCGCTGTTCATCGAGGAAGTCTGCCGCAGTCTGAAGGACAGCGGCATGCTCCTCGGTCAATGGGGCGACCTGTCTCTTGCGCGTCCCGTGGAAGAGCTCGGCATTCCCACCAGCATTCAAGGTGTGATCGCGGCGCGGCTCGATCGCGTGTCACGACAGGAGCGATCGCTCCTGCAGATCGCCGCGGCGTTTGGTCCCCGGACAAACCAGGCCCTGCTTCGGAAGATCGCGGCCTTGCCGGAAGGCGTGCTGCAGGATTGCCTCACCGCGCTCGACCGGGCCGAACTGCTCGTCAGGATCGATAGCGAGTTGGAGGACTCGCTCGAATTTCGGCACGAGATGGTCCGGCAAGTGACCTACGATTCCATGGTCGAAAAGGTGCGCGAAAGCATCCATGCCAGCATCCTCGCAGCGCTCGAGGACGACGAGGCATCGAACGACGGGCCGGACGCGCTCTGCTATCACGCGACGAGGGCGAAGGATTGGCACAAGGCGTTTCACCATGGCAGAAGCGCCGCTCGAAAATGTCTGGTGCGCTCAGCCTATGCCGACGCGGTCGACTATTTCGAGATCGCAATGGGGTCTCTCGACAAGACCCCGGTGACGCAAGCGCGAGAAGCGGACGCCATCGATCTCCGGATGGAGGCGCGCTTGGCCTTTGCCGGATCGGGGCGCGTCGCCGAAGCCCTGGATCTGGGACGCGAAGCCGAACGGCGCGCCGATGCAATCGACGACATCGGGCGCAAGATCGCGGCCATGACCGTGAGAGCGGGCGCGCAGAACTTCTACGGAACGCCGGTCGAAGCTGTCGCGATCGGGGAAGAGGTCGTGCGTCTGGCGGAAAGCTCAGGCAATCCCGGCTGGCGTAATCTCGCGCAATATGGTCTTGGGCAGGCCTATTTTCTCTGCGGCCGCTATCAAAGCGCCGAGAAGATGCTGGCCGCGGCACGTGCCGGTCTCGTGGGCTCGGCATCGAGTGCCCCGATTGGCACGACTCCACGATCCTTGCTCCTCCTCTGCTGCATGATGAACGGCATCACCCACACCGTCATGGGTGAGCTCGACGCCGCTGGGCAGCTCCAGCAACAGGCCGCCGCGATCGCCGAGGAGACCGGCCGTCCCTACGACCGCGTCGCCGCCGCCTATAGCGGCGGCTGGCTGATGCTCGGCCGGGGCGACCCGGCGGCGGCCGCCGCCATCCTCGAAGACGGGTTTGTCCTGGCGCAGAAGCACGGCATCCGCCTGTTCGTGCCGGTGCTCGCCTGCCACCTCGGCATGGCCTATCTGGAGCAGGGCCTGTTCGACCGGGCGCGCGGCATGCTGACCGAGGCGCGCGAGGAGGCCAAGGCGGTCGGCTACACCTCGGCGGTGCTGCGTAGCTCGATCTACCTTGCGCTCGCGACATGCCGCCTCGGCGATGTCAGGGCCGCGCAGAACATGCTGCGCGAGGCGCGCAACACCGCCCGCCAGCAGGGGTTTTCGGGCCTCGAGGCCGAGGCCCTGTTCGGCGAAGCCGTTGTGACGCCCGCCTCCAGTACGGAGAGCAGGGCGGCCATCCTTACCGCCCTGCGCGCGGCCATCGCGATCGCCTCCGAAAGCGGCGCGCTGCCGCTCCAGCGCAAGGCCGAGGCGATGCTGACCGAGGTGCTCGCCCAGGGCAGCGAACTCATCTGACGCCGCGTCCGGTCGGGTCTGCACCTTGTCGCCGCGGACCCAACCGTCGGCCCAAAATGCCGAATGAATCTCGTAGGTAGTACAACGGGTTAGCTACTGTGCATGGGGTTGTTTTCGACATTATTGGTCGGGCGCCGCCTCCAGGCGGCTGCGAGATGCAGCCTCGCTCACCGCAGTGACGAAGCCCTTGCGCGGACGCCAAGGTGGGCTACCGTCGGTGACTAGCCGCAGGGCCAGGTGACTTTTGATCTCGATTTTTTAGCATCGCATTTTGCCGGCGCCGCGATGGCGCGACGCCTACCGGATGAGGCGGGGCCATGATCACACGGGACCAGTCAGCTTTGTTGGCGCCGGTCGAGCGCGACCTCAGGCTCGATCTCTTCCGCGGCATCGGCCTGTGGATGATCTTCCTCGACCACATCCCGCACGACGTCGTGGCCTGGCTGACGCTGCGCAATTACGGCTTCAGCGATGCCGCCGAATTCTTCGTCTTCATCTCCGGCTATCTGGTCGGCTGGATCTACGGACCGATCGTCGCCGGCGGCTGGTTTCTCGCCGCAGCGAAGCGGCTGTGGCGGCGTGCGGCCGAGCTGTATGTCGCGCACATCATGCTGTTCCTGCTGTTCACCGCGCAGATCGCCCGCACCGCGCGTCGCTTCGACAATCCGATGTACCAGCACGAGTTCAACGTGTTCAACTTCCTGGCGCATCCGGATGAGCTGATCGGGCAGGCGATCGTGCTGAAATACAAGCCGGTCAATCTCGACGTGTTGCCGCTCTACATCACGCTGGTGCTCGCCTCGCCCTTCATCGTCTGGTGCCTGGTGCGCCGGCCGAACCTGACGCTGGCCGCCTCGGTCGTGCTCTACGTGCTGGCGCGCTGGTTCAACTGGAACGTCGCCTCCTATCCGCCCGGCACGACCTGGTACTTCAATCCGTTCTGCTGGCAGCTGATGTTCGTGTTCGCAGCCTGGTGCGGCGTCGGCCAGATCGACAAGGTCGCCAGATGGGTGTGGTCGAGGGCGGCGATGGGTCTGGCCGCGGCCTGGCTGGTGTTCGCGCTGCTGATCGTGATGACCTGGCACGTCCCCGCGCTCGAGGCGCTGATCCCGAAATGGATGATCAAGGCGATCTACCCCATCGACAAGACCGACCTCGACATGTTGCGCTTCACGCATTTCCTGGCATTGGCAATCTGGGTCACCCACTTCCTCTCGCGCAAATGGCGGGCGCTGCATGGGGTCTGGCTGCGCCCCGTGATCCTCTGCGGCCAGCATTCGCTGCCGATCTTCTGCCTCGGTGTGTTCCTGTCGTTCTCGGCGCACTGGATCCTGACGCAATACACCAAGGGCGTCTGGGAGCAGTTCGCCGTCTCCATCATCGGCATCGTCATCATGGTCGGCGCGGCCGGGCTGCTCAACCGCGCCGAGCGCGTGCCGAACCTGTTCGTGAAGGTGACGGAGGTCGAGGAGCCGGAGATGGTCGAGAGCGCGCAGGCCGCGACCGCCGGCGCGGCTCCCGCGAGCCACTGAAGCATCGTCCGCATTTCCTGGAGAGCCTGATGTCCAAACGTTTGTTGACGATCGCCGGCGCTCTCCTGTTTCTCGTCTGCGGTGCATCGGCGCAGGCGCCGTCGCCGGAGGCGATGAGCGCGGCGCGCAAGCTCGTCGTCACCTTGAAGATCGCCGATCAGTACCGCGCATTGCTGCCGCAGCTCCTGCTCAAGCTTCGGCCCGTGGTTGCGCAGGACAGGCCGGAGATCGAGCGCGACTACGATGCAGTGACGGCACCCGGCTCCGAGATCTATGCTCCGTTCGTAGCGTCCATGGTCGAGCAGATCGCGGCGTTCTATGCCCAAAGCTTCACGGTGGACGAGCTGCGCCAGATCGAGGCGTTCTATGCCCAGCCGGCGGGCCGAAAGTTCCTGGAGAAGTCGGACGCGCTGGCGCAGGCGAGTGCGCAGATCGGCCAGGACGTCAGCCAGAAGGCCGCCGACGAATTGAAGCAGCGCCTGATCGAGGCGCTGCGCCAGAAGGGACACAAGCTGTAGGCTGTGCGTTGTCTGGCTCGCGCGGCGAGCCTCACTTCACCAGCGGGCAGCCGCCATCCTTCAGGGGCCGAAACGCCTGGTCCGCGGGCACCTCGGCGAGCAGCTTGTAGTAATCCCACGGACCCTTGGATTCCTCGGGCTTCTTCACCTGAAACAGGTACATGCTGTGCACCATGCGGCCGTCCTCGCGCAGCACGCCATTGTCCGTGAAAGCATCCTTCACCGGCAGCTCGCGCATCTTCGCCATCACCGTCTTGGTGTCCCTGGTGCCGGCAGCCTGCACGGCCTTGAGGTAATGCAGCGTCGCGCTGTAGGTCGCGGCCTGGTTCATCGTCGGCATGCGCTTGACGCGCTCGAGGAAGCGCTTGCCGAAGGCGCGGGACTTGTCGTTGAGATCCCAGTAATAGGCCTCGGTGATGATCAGGCCTTGCGCGAGCTTCAAGCCGAGGCTGTGCACGTCGGAGATGAACATCACGATCGCCGCCAGGTTCTGTCCGCCGGCGACGATGCCGAACTCGCCGGCCTGCTTGATCGCATTGATGGTGTCGCCGCCGCCGTTGGCGAGGCCGATGATCTTGGCCTTGGAAGCCTGGGCCTGGAGCAGGAACGAGGAGAAATCGGCGGTATTGAGCGGATGCTTGACGCTGCCCAGCACCTTGCCGCCCGCGGCCTTCACGACATCGCCGGTATCGCGCTCGACCGAATGGCCGAATACGTAGTCGGCGGTGAGGAAGAACCAGGTGTCGCCGCCGTTCTTGACGATGGCGCTGCCGACGGTGTGCGCGTTGGCATAGGTGTCGTAGGTCCAGTGCGCGGTGTAGGGCGAGCAGGATTTTCCCGTGATGTCGGAGCTGGCCGCATCCGTCACGATCATGATCTTCTCGTACTGCTTCGACAGCTCCATCACCGCGAGCGCGGTCGCCGAGGTCGGCAGGTCGATGATCATGTCGACGCCTTCGGTCTCCCACCATTTGCGTGCGATGGTGGAGGCGACGTCGGGCTTGTTGAGCACGTCGGCACTGACCATGTCGATTGGCTTGCCGAACATCTGACCGCCGAAATCCTCGATCGCCATTTTGGTCGCCTCGACATTCCCCATGCCGCCGATGTCGGAATAGACGGAGGAGAAGTCGGAGAGCACGCCGATCTTGAGCGGCGCCTGCTGGGCCGAGGCAGGGGTGATCAGGGCAGCCGACAGCAAGCCGGCCGCAGACACGAGTGCTGCGATGGGTCTCATGGATACGTTTCCTCTTGAGCGGGACTATTCTGTCCCTTTGTCCGACAAAGCTAGAGCGGGGTTCCGGCGGAGTCAATTTCCTCCGCGGATGTTATAAATGTCGTAGTTTGACGCACCCGCACGTCGGTGCCTATACTTTGTCCGACAATCGCCATTGGAGGCCGATTTGCCCATCGCGCCGCTGTTCCGACCGATAGATATCGCGCCGGCCTATCAGAAGGTCGCCGACGCCATCGAGCGCGAGATCGTCAATGGCCGCATCAAGCCCGGCGATCCCATCGGCACCGAGCACGATCTGGTCCGCCAGTTCGGCGTCAATCGCTCGACCATTCGCGAGGGCATCCGTGTGCTGGAGGAGGGCGGGCTGATCAGCCGGGATTCCTCGCGCCGCTTGCACGCCTGCCTGCCGCGCTACAGCAAGCTCGCAAGCCGTCTCAGCCGCGCCCTGGTCCTGCACGAGGTCACCTTCCGCGAGCTCTACGAGGCCTCGATGACGCTCGAGGTCGCCAGCATCGAGGGCGCGGTGGAACGGGCGAGCGAGGAGAACCTCGCCGAGCTCGCCGGCAATCTCGCGCGCAGCGAAGCCGCCGTTGGCAGTCCCGCGATGCTTGCCGAATGCGACGCCGAATTCCACGTGCTGGTCGCAAAAGCCTCGCAGAACCGCGTGCTCCAGCTTGCGCGCGAGCCCGCGGCGCAGCTGTTCTATCCGACCACCGAGATGATCGTGACCGGTGTCGCCGAAGGCGGCCCGCGTCTCGTCGCCGCGCATCGCCATCTCATCGACGCGATCCGCCGCCGCGATCGCGAGGCCGGCGTGCTCTGGACGCGCCGGCATTTGCAGGACTGGCGCCGCGGCTTCGAGAAGATTGCTTCGCTCGATCGCTCGGTCGAGCACATGTACATGGAGCACGCGCAGGCGGCCCGGCGAAGATAACGCAAGATATCAAGCAAGAAATCCAACAAACAAAGACACCACACGGAGGGACACATGACCGGCGACACCGCAGCCACCATTGCGAAGGCACGCGAGCATTCCATCGGCGATCTCCTGCGCCGCTCGGCAGGCCGCGATCCGAACAAGCTCGCGGTGAGCTGCGGGGATGTGAGCTGGTCCTTTGCCGAGATGGACGCGATCTGCAACCGGCTCGGCCGTGGTCTGCTCGGGCTCGGCGTGAAGAAGGGTGACCGCCTCGCGGTGCTGTCGCGCAATTCGCACGCCTTCGCCGCGCTGCGCTTCGCAGTGGCGCGGATTGGCGCGGTTCTGGTGCCGATCAACTTCATGCTCAATCCGGACGAGATTAATTTCATCCTGAAGAGCTCCGGGGCAAAATTGCTCGCGACCGGTCCCGATTTCGTCGAGCCGGCGAAGGCCGCCAGCGCGAAAGACTGTGCGGTCGAAAAAATGATCTGGCTGCCGGGCGAGGATCCCGCGTCGGCGCCGGCGGGCCTCACCACCTTCGACGACCTGCTTCATTCCGACGGCTCGTTCCTGGAAGCCTCGGTCGATAGCCGCGATCTCGCGCAGATCGTCTACACTTCAGGCACCGAATCGCTGCCCAAGGGGGCGATGCTGACCCATGAAGCGGTGATGTGGCAGTATGTCAGCTGTATCATCGACGGCGGCATGAGCGTGGACGACAAGTTCCTGCACGCGCTACCGCTGTATCACTGCGCCCAGTTGGACGTGTTCCTGGGGCCACAAGTCTATCTCGGCGCCTCCGGCGTCATCACGGGCAAGCCGACAGCCGACAACATCCTGGCCCTGATCCAGGCCCACAAGATCACCTCCTTCTTCGCGCCGCCGACGATCTGGATCGCGATGCTGCGCTCGCCGAATTTCGACAAGTCCGACCTGTCGTCCCTGCAGAAGGGCTATTACGGCGCCTCGATCATGCCTGTGGAAGTTTTGCTCGAGCTTCAGCGCCGCCTGCCCGCCGTAAAATTCTGGAACTTCTACGGTCAGACCGAAATCGCGCCGCTCGCGACCGTGCTGCGGCCGGAGGACCAGCTGCGCAAGGCAGGCTCGGCGGGAAAGCCGGTGCTCAATGTCGAGACGCGCGTCGTCAACACGTCAATGGAAGACGTTGAGGTCGGCGAGGTCGGCGAGATCGTGCACCGTTCGCCGCATCTATTGTCCGGCTATTACAACGATCCCGTGAAGACCGCGGCAGCATTCACCGGCGGCTGGTTTCACTCCGGCGATCTCGCCACCGTCGACGAAGAGGGCCACATCACCGTGGTCGACCGCGTCAAGGACATGATCAAGACCGGCGGCGAGAATGTCGCCAGCCGCGAGGTCGAGGAGATGGTGTATCGTATCCCGGCGGTTTCCGAGGTTGCCGTCGTCGGTCTGCCCGATCCGCGCTGGATCGAGGCGGTCACCGCCATCGTCGTGGTCAAGAGCGGTGAAAAGCTGGACGAGGACGCCGTCATCAAGCACTGCGCCGGCCAGATGGCGCATTTCAAGGTGCCCAAGCGCGTCATCTTCGTGGATGCCTTGCCGAAGAATCCCAGCGGAAAGCTGCTCAAGCGCGAGCTGCGCCAGCGCTTCGTCGGCGGCGAGACGCTCGACAAGGCGATCCAGAAGAATTTTGGCGCGTAAGGCCGGGCGGCTTTTGGCTGCGTCATGATCGAGTTCGCTAGCCGGCGTCGCCGGCCAGCTTCCTGACGTCGTCGGGCGTCTGTCCGAAGCGGCGGCGGAATGCGCGATGGAAGTAGGATACGTCGTGAAAGCCCGCGAGATGCGCGATTTCGATGATCTTGCGCACGCGCATGGCGGGATTTCGCAGCAGACGTTCGGCACGCAGCAGGCGCTGCTCCAGCACGAAGCCGCTATAGGTGATGCCGGCCTGCTCGAACAGCAGCTGGATCGTGCGCGGGCTGACCCGGTGCGCGGCTGAAAGGACGGTGAGCGACAGCGCGGGGCTGTCAAGCTGCGCCAGGATGTCGGACTTGAGGGTTTCGAGACGCGCTGCCGCCAGGCCGCGCATTCGGGCCTGTTCGGCGACATCGCCGCGCGCTCCGATCATCAGCACCGAAAGGTCGAACAGGTGTTGCGAGACCGCGTCCAGCTCCGCGGGGCCGAGCTTGTCGGCATGCTCATGCGCGAGGTCATAATAGCGCAGGAACATCGATGTGATCGGATTGGCGCCGGGGATCGAGCGTGCAATCAAATCCTCAGCATTCGGGCACGCGCGCAGCAGCGCCTTGCGCGGCAACAGCGCCGTCTGGAAATTGCCAAACCCTGTCTGAGTGATGTGGGCGCCCTTGATCGAGGGATCGCCGATCGTAACGTCGCCCGCGGCGATCTCCAGCGGTCGTTTTCCCATGGTCCCGCTGAGCGCCGAATTGGGCGACATCGTAATGATCAATTCGTCGTTCGTGCCCAATGACACGAAAGACATAGGCGTGCCGAACGAGGCCGAGAGCCTGATGCGGGGAAGAATCGCCGGCGCAATGGTTCGGTGAACACGCCCGTCTCCGACCGGCACGAAATCGACGTTGGCCACCTGACGGCAAAACTGCTCGCGCCATCTTTCATAGGCCGGGCCATTCGGGTCGCCATCGAATGAGAGTTGTGGCTGGATCATCGATCGGAAGCGCAGGTGTTGACGGTTTACGGCAGGTTGTATCGTCAGGCCGGTGCGCCGCAACGGCAAAAGCGGCCGATTGCGTGATAAGCCACTCGCAACGGCGCCCAGAGACCGCGACCAGGTGCCGCAGTCCCCGTGTGCGTGGACTGCAAAAGCACGTCGCGCCGTGGCGTTCGGGTGGCGGTGAGCCTCAGTATTTCTTCACCGCCGCGCCGAAGGCCAGCCACAGCGCCATCGATGCGAGCCCGAAGCCGCCGAGCAGCAGGAAGGTCGGCCCGTAGCCGATCCATTGCGCGATCCAGCCGCCGAGCGCGGGACTAAGGCTGGCGCCGATGCCCTGCACCGTAATCACGGCGCCCTGGCCGAGATTGATGCGGCCGCTGCCGTTCAGCGCGCGCGCGACCATGCCGGGAACGGCGACCGTCTGCAGGCCGGTGCCGATACCATCGAGCACCTGCATCGGTATGACGCCCCACCATCCCGTCACGAAGAAGGCCAGCACGCCGCGGACGGGCAAGAACATGAAGGACACCAGGATCACCGGCCAATAGTTGCGTTTGCTCGCGGCCTTCATCGCGATCAGCGAGGTCACGATCATGACGCCTTGCGCGATCACCACGGTGGTCGCGACGAAGCTCGGGCCGTTGGCCTGTCCCTCGGCCACGGCCGCAAGCCCGTAGAGCGGTACAATGGCGGCATTGCCGAGGTGGAAGACCGCGAGCGCGAGTGCCAGCACGAGCAGAGCCTTGTGCTTGAGCAGCATCGTCATCGCATCCGGCGGAGCCTTGGAGTCGTCTTCCTTGCTGCCGCGTGCGGCACGGTCGTCGATCGCTTTGGCGGGGATCATCATCACGCAGGCGATCGCGATGGCGCCGAACACGGCCGCCAGCACGAACACGGCGACATAGCCGAACCTGTAGCCGAGATAGCCGGACAATGCCGCGCCGACCATGTTGCCGGCGTGGTTGAAGGCCTGATTGCGGCCGTTCAGCGCGTTGAATCCCTTCTGCTTGGCGATGCCGAGCGTGATGCCTGTTACCGCCGGCACGATGGCGGCACTCGCCAGCGATTGCGCCACTTGCGAGAACGTCACCGCCCAGAAGTTTTGCGAGATCAGGATGATGGCGGAGGCGAGAACGACGCAGATGCCGGGAATGACGACCCATAGCCGTTTGTTGCGGCTGGAATCGATGAAGCCGCCGATCGGGGTCGTGACCAGCATGCCCGCGACATTGCCGATCGTCATGGCGGTGCCGATCAGCCCGGTCGCCCAGCCGCGCTCCTGGAGGAAGACCCCGACGAACGGCCCAATGCCCGACTGCATGTCGGCCATGAAGAAGTTGAGCGCAAACAGAGGCCAGATACGGGACGAGGAGGGAGGCCGCGATGTCATCGATACCTAAACATGCTCTTCGTGTGTCGCGATCCTCTTGACCATCCTTCCGGCGTGGACCTGAACGTAACGGGCGCTCGCCGCGTTGGTTCCAGTCGTCTCCTTGCGCTCATCGATCTTGCCGAAAGCTCGGTCGCAATGTCATCCTGCGACCTTCCCACGGAGCTCTGGTCATGCCTCTCTGGACCTGTGAAACCTGCGGCGCGCAATTCCCGAACGGCGGAAATCCGCCCGCCTCCTGCGTGATCTGCGAGGATGAACGGCAGTTCGTGAACTGGAAGGGGCAGACCTTTCTCACGCGCGAGGAACTCGCGCGGGGGCACCGACTGGTGGGACGCGACGATCTTGGCCTCACCGGGATCGGCCTGGAGCCGAGCTTCGCGATCGGACAGCGCGCGCTGCTGGTGCCTCAAGGCAACGGCTGCGTGATGTGGGATTGCATTCCGCTCGCGACCGATGAAGCCATCCAGTACGTCGCCGCACTCGGCGGGCTGAAGGCGATCGCGATCTCGCATCCGCATTACTACGGCGCGGTCGCAGACTGGAGCGATACCTTTGGCGGCGTGCCGGTCTATCTGCATGCCGACGATCGCGCTTTCGTCACGCGGCCGCATCCCTCGATCGTGCACTGGACCGGCGAGAGCCACCGCGTCTCCGACGATGTGCTGCTGCTGCGCACCGGCGGTCATTTCGCCGGCGCCACCATGCTGCACTCGGCGCACAGTGCGGACGGCAGGGGCGCGCTTCTCACCGGCGACATCGCCCAGGTGACGATGGACCGCCGCTTCGTCAGCTTCATGTACTCCTATCCCAACTACATGCCGCTCAATGCAGCCGCGGTGCGCCGGATTGCGGCCGCCGTCGAGCCGCTCGCCTTCGATCGCATCTATGGCGCCTGGTGGGGCCGCAACATCGCTAGCGGGGCCAAGGCCGCCTTCGCGGCGTCGGTGGAGCGCTACATCGCCGCCATCGCCTGAGCCGGCGAGCGGATCTAATTTATCTTGCCGGTCTCGAATAACTGTACTATAAGTACAGTTATAAAATCTGCTGCAATGACGCAGCTGCAGGCCCGGCATGATCGATGCATCGTGGAAGCCGCGGCGATCTGCAGCCGCGCAAGCGGAGTCCGGTTCATGACGGCGCACTACGAGATCTTCGAGGCTGGCGACGTTGTCCTCCAGTCCGCGACCGTTTTCCCTTCGCTGAAGCTTGCCTACAAGACCTACGGCACGCTGAGCGCTGCAAAGGACAACGTCATCCTCTATCCGACCTCGTTCAGCGCGCAGCATTTTGACACCGAGTGGCTGATCGACCCGGACGGCGTGCTCGACCCCACGCGCTACTTCATCGTCATCCCGAACCTGTTCGGCAACGGCCTGTCGTCCTCGCCGTCGAATACCGCAGCGCCGTTTCCCGAGGTGACCTATCACGATGCGATTGCGGTCCAGCATCGGCTCCTCACCGAGCGTTTCGGCATCAAGAAGCTCGCGCTGGTCTATGGCTGGTCGATGGGCGGCATGCAGGCCTATCACTGGGCGGCGCTGCACCCCGACATGGTCGAGCGTGCAGCCGTGGTCTGCGGCAGCGCCCGCTGCGCGCCCTACAACTACGTCTTCCTGGAGAGCGTGAAGGCTGCGCTGACCGCCGATCCCGCCTTCCGCGACGGCCGCTTCGCCGACAAGCCCGTCGCCGGCTATCGCGCCATGGGACGCGTCTATGCCGGCTGGGCGATGTCGCACGGCTTCTATCGCGACGAGCTCTGGCGCGAGGCCGGCTTCACCTCGCTGGAAGATTATCTCGTCCGCGTCTGGGACGCGACGTTTGCCCGGCGCGACGCCAATGATCTCTTGGCGCAGGTCGGCATCTGGCAGCGGGGTGACATCAGCCGCTGCGAGGCGTTCGCTGGCGATTTCGATCGCGCGCTGGCGGCGATCAAGGCGCACATGCTGCTGATGCCGGGCGCGACCGACCGCTATTTCGATGTCCGCGACAACGAGGACGAGCTCGGCCGGCTGGTCAACGCGAAATCCGCGGTGCTGCATCCAATCCCGTCGCTGCATGGCCATCGCGCCGGCAATCCCGTTGGCAATCCGCGCGACCAGGCCTTCATCAAGGCCGAAATCGCGGACCTACTCGGCAAGCAGGCAGGCAACCGATCATGACCGACACCGCCGTTTCAGAGTCCGGCCACCGCCTGAAGCCGCTGACGCCGGCCCTGCTGCGCGAATTGTCGGTCCGCTCCGATCTCAGAGGCGCGGCGCAGAGCCTTGGCCATTATGGCGTGATCGCGCTGGTGGGCGCGCTGATCTGGAAGATTTCGTCGACGTGGGGCGTGCTCTGGGCGCTGCCGCTGATGGCGGTGCAGGGCTATGTCGTCGCCTTCCTGTTCATGGCAGTGCACGAGACCGCGCACAAGACCGCGTTCAGGAGCCGCAGCCTCAACCTCGTCGTCGGGTATCTCTCGGCCTTCCTCATCGGATTGCCTTACGAATATTACTGCCTGTTTCACTGGGACCACCACCGCTACACCCAGGATCCGGACAAGGACCCGGAGCTGATCGTCGGCGTGAAGCCGGCCTCCGACACGCAGCTCGCGATCGCCTATAGCGGACTGTTCCAGGTCGTCGGCCGGCTCCGGCTGATGCTCGGCCATGCGGTCACGGGAAAGGTCACCGTGCCATGGATCCCCGAAAACAAGCGCGCCGTCATCGTGAGAGAGGCGCGTGTCTATGTCGCGACCTATGTACTGCTGCTCGCGCTCTCGCTGTGGTTCTCGTCAGCGCTGCTGCTTTGGGTCTGGATCGTCCCGCTTGCCGTCGGGCAGTTGTTCCTGCGGCCCTATCTCTATGCCGAGCATACCGGCTGCGACCGGACCCGCAGCGCTTTTCAGAACACCCGCACCACCTATACCGCCGCGGTGGTCAAATGGTTTGCGTGGAACATGCCCTACCACGTCGAGCACCACGCCTATCCCTCCATCCCGTTTCACGCGCTGCCGAAGCTGAACGGGATCGTCGACGGCGAGATCGTTTATCGCGGCCGCGGCTACATCCAGACGACGCGCGAAACCTGGGCCTGGTTTCGTCGGAATCTGAGGAGCCGTTAACCAAACGCAAAACTCCGGCCGCAGCGCGACCGGAGCTTTGTTTGGAAGGCGAGATATCAGTAGATCCCGTAGGCGCAGACATTCACGACGCGGACGCGCATGCCATGACGGGTCTGAACGAGGCGCTCCTGGTAGCAGTTGCTGACGCCGGTGTTGACGTAGACGCCGCCGAAGCCCCAGCCCGGACCCCAGCCATGACCCCAATGGTGATGGTGGAAACCGCCAGCCGAGGCGGCGGTGGGCGCGAGAGCGGCAACGCCGAGCGAACCGGCGGCGATCAGACCGAGAGCAAGCTTACGAAACATCTTCATTCTCCAGTGTGGCGCTAAGGCCGTTGTTGTGTCCCTGCATCTCGGTCGGGCCGAGACGCGAATGCGTTCACCCGGGAGGAGGAGAATCGTGTTTCAGGAATGTTTCGTGGGCTGCGGCGAAATATGCCGGCCTCATGTTTTGCGCGCCGCGCGATAGCGCGCGGCCATCGCCTGCGTTAGCTCCGCCATCTTGTCGCGGAGGTCGGCGGGCTCCAGCACCTCGGCCTCGGGGCCGAGCCGCAACAATTCGGCCGCGGCGTGCCAGGACGTCTTGCCAACAGGCACGCGCGCAATGCGCCAGCCGTCCGCATCAACGGTCTCCTCGAGCTGCGTGCGCGCCTTGATGTACGGCTGGCTCAGCGCGTCGAGCAGCTTGACGCCGAACGGCGACAACCGGACGATCGCGACATTGGGATGCATCTCGGCCTCGAGACGCAGCGTCGCGGCCTGCCAATAGGCGGCGAGATCGAAATCGGCGGGGCGATCGAAGCCGTCGTCGAGCGCCGTGCAGTCGAGCACGCGCGCGACGCGATAGGTGCGCACGCTGGCGTCGACCTGGCCGGCGAAATACCAGCTCCCACCCTTCAGCACGAGGCCGAGCGGCGCGAGCCGACGCTGCTTCTCCGCGCGCCAGCTCTGGTAGCGGATCTTGATCAGCGTCCCGCGCAGCACCGCGCCGGCAATCGTGCGCAGATGCTTCGGCTCCTCGGCCTTGCCGAACCAGCCCGGCGCGTCCAGATGAAAGCGCTCCTGCATCCGGCTTGCATCCTGGCGCAGATGGACGGGCAGCGCCGCCATCAGCTTGTTTTGCGCGGCGATCATTGCCGCATCCAGCCCGAGCGCCGCCGCCGGGCCCGGCAAGCCTGCCAGAAACAGCGTCTCGGCCTCGCTCTGCGACAGGCCGTTCAGCCGCACGCGATAGCCGTCGAGCAGCCGATAGCCGCCCTCCGCGCCACGGTCGGCGTAAACGGGAACGCCTGATGCCGCGAGCGCGTCAATGTCGCGATAGATCGTGCGGACCGAGACCTCGCAGGCTTCCGCAAGGTCGGGCGCGGTGACTTGCCCCCTGGCCTGGAGGGTGGTGAGGATCGACAACATTCGGCTCGCGCGCATGATTGCTTAAACCATACCTGACACAGGATGTCAGGTATGGCCCGCTACAAGCTGCCCCACCGCCCGCTGGCCCGATGGAGACCTGCCATGACCGATCCGAACCGCATCACGCTGTATTACTCGCCGCAAAGCCGCGCCACCGGCACGCGGGTGCTGCTGGAGGAGCTGGGTGCGCCCTACGATCTGCACGTCCTCAACATGAAGGCCGGCGAGCAGCGTCAGCCCGCTTATCTCGCCATCAATCCGCTCGGCAAGGTCCCGGCGATCCGCCACGGCGATGCCCTGGTGACCGAGCAGGTCGCGATCACCATCCATCTCGCCGATCTCTTCCCGCAGGCAGGTCTGACGCCCGCGCTGAACGATCCGCTGCGCGGTCCTTATCTGCGCTGGATCGCCTATTACGGCTCATCCTTCGAGCCGGCGCTGATCGACAAGTTCATGCAGCGCGAGCCGGCGCCGATCACGCAGTCGCCCTATGCCGACTACGACACCATGCTCGGCGCGCTCGAAGCGCAGCTGTCGAAAGGGCCCTATTTGCTTGGCGAGCGGATGACGGCTGCCGATGTGTTGTGGGGCGTGGCGTTCAGCTGGACCATGATGTTCGGCATCGTGCCGAAGAAGGACGTTTTCGTCCGCTATGCCGAGCGCATGACCGCGCGGCCTGCATTCCAGCGCATCAATGCGGCGGACGACGAGATGGCGGCGCAGCATGCGAAGGCGGTTGGGGGCTGAGCAGGCGCCTCAATCTCCACTGTCGTCCCGGGGCGCGCGTAGCGCGAACCCGGGACCCATAACCACAGGGAGATATTTTGCGAAGACCCGGAGTGATCAGCTTTGCTCCATAACCACTCCCTGTGGTTATGGGTCCCGGATCTGCGCTTCGCTTGTCCGGGACGACAGTTGCGTTTGCCGCGCGCTCGTACTCGCTGACCAATCCCTCAAAACCTCGGCGCTCGCTTCTCCGCGAACGCCTTGATGCCTTCCTTGATCTCGTCGCCGCGCATGCTGTCGCGGTGGCGCTGGTCGGCGGCGCGGTCATCGAGCTCACCGCGGGCGAATTCGTTGATCGCGCGCTTCATGCCGCGCATCGCCTGCGGCGCGTTGCCGGCGAGGATGTTGGCGAGCTTGTCGACCTCCTCGTCGAGGAATTCCACCGGCACCATCGCGTTGAGATAGCCGATGCGCAGCATCTCCGGCGCGCTGATCTTCTGCGCCGTCAGGAACAGTTTCTTCGCATTGTCGACGCCGAGCCGGGTGACGTAGCGTTTGATGCCGCTCCTGTAATAATGCAGCCCGAGCCGCGCCGCCGGCATGAACATCTCGGCGGTGTCGACGCCGATGCGGAAATCGCAGGCGAGTGCGAGGTCGGTCGAGCCGCCATAGACGCCGCCGTTGAGCCGGCAGATCGTCGGCACGCCCAGATCCTCCAGCCGGTTGACGACCACCTCAAATGCAGAGCCCGCGCTCTGCTGCTCGTTGGCGCTGACGGCGCGCTCGGCGACCGAGTTGAGATCATAACCGGCGGAGAAGGCGCGTCCGGTGCCGGTCAGCACCAGCACCCGGATCTCAGGATCCGTCTCGACCAGGTCGAACAGCCTGACGAGCTCGTCGAGGTCCTCGGCCTGCAGCCGGTTGAGATGCGTGGGCCGGTTGAGGCGGATGGTGGCGCGGGCGCCGTCGCGTTCGAGCACGGGGGCGGTGGCTGCGTCGGTGATGTCCGACATTCTTGTCTCCTTTTTTACTTGTTTTCGAGTGCGCGCCGTTTCGCCTCGGCGTCGATGGTCTCGGCGAGATCGGGATGTCGTGCCATCAGCACGCGGAAGTCGACGAGGTCGAGCACCAGAAGCCGCGACACTTTCGTGGTCGAGACGTTGGCGCCGCGCATGTTGTTGCCGAGCAGCGCCATCTCGCCGAAGAAGGCGCCTTCACCGAGCTGCACTTTCTTGCCGGGCAGCTCGACCTCGACCTCGCCGGCGGCGATGAAATACATGCAGTCGCCCTGTGCCCCCTTGCGGATGATCAGGGTGCGCGCTGGAAGCTCCATGGTCCGCAGCATGTGAGTGACGTCGGCAATCGCGGAGGGCCCGAGGGCCGCGAAGAATGGCACCTTACTGACGGATTCCCAGGTCTTGAGGAAATTGTCGCGCCGCGTCTCGGCGGCAAATCCGGTCGCCAAAATACCGGTCCAGAGGCCGAACACGCCGAGGCCGGAGATCATCACCGCGGCCGCCACGATGCGCCCGAGCGGCGTGACCGGCACGACGTCGCCGTAGCCGGTGGTCGTGAGTGTGACGACGGCCCACCACAGCGCGGCGGGGACGCTGCCAAAAGTCTGCGGCTGCACGTCCCGCTCCAGGAAATATTCGGCGACGGAGGCGAGGAAGACCACCATCAGGAAGATCACGAGCACGCTGAGCAGCGGACCCGATTCCAGCACCAGCACGCGGCGAAGCTGCCGCAGGCCGGGGATGCCCGGCACCACCTTCAGCACCCAGAGCACGCTGAGCAGCCAGGCCGTCTTCGGCTCGGCGCCGAGGAGAAGCGCGACCGGCACCGCCAGCGCCCCGATCGTATCGACCAGTCCGGCGGAGGAGGACATGTACAGCGAGAGCCGCCCCTGCTGCGTCATGTGGCGCAGCCGCACCAGCCATTCGAACACGAAATAGGCGAGGCAGGTCCAGAGCAGGGCGTTGATCCATCCGTGCGCCTCCTGGGCGCCCTTGTCCGACAGCAACACCATGCTGAGCACGCCGACGGTCACAGCCACATAGGCCGCCTTGGTCATGTTGCGGCCGGCCGTGGCGGCCGCGAACTGGGCCAGAGCGGAAATCAGCGGCTTGGACATGCGGAAAGGCGGCTCGATCTTGAGACAAGTCTTCGGGTCCCGGCGGGGACGCCGGTGTCAAAGTGCCCGCCCGGGCGGGGGCCGTCAACGACGGGCAGGCTGCGTGAACGGCGCTGCTGCGCCGGGCCTGCCGGTCCGTGCCGCCGTCGCTGGCGTGGTGCCTTACCTGAAATGGGGTGGCTCGTCGTAACCGCGGCGGCTGCTGAAGAACAGCAGCACCATCAGCCCGACGCCGACAATGACGGAAAACCCCGCGCCCAGTGCCAGCGCCACATAGCCTTCCGTCGGGATCGGCTCACCTTCGACCGCCATTGCGGAATAGGCGAAGTAGCCGGCCGCCGCCAGCATTCCCAGAAGGAGGATGATGAGGAGTGCACGCATGCTGCGGTCTCCGGTTGCAACCGGAAACCAACGGTTGCAGATGGGCTGGGTTCCAGACGGGCGATCGTCACGATCTCCCTCCCGTGCCCCGGCTCGGCGCCGCAACGCCTTCGGCATTGCGGCTTGTCCGGGAAGAGATTGATGGGCGGCCCAACCGGGCGGCCGTCAGGCGCTCTGGGCGGTCTTCACCACCACGACATTGCTGTCGTCGTGCTGGGCAGGGCCGCCGCCCTGCACCGTCTTCTCGGTTTCGCCGGCATGGCGTTTCAGATAGTCGCGGCGCATGCCGATCTCGTCGCGGACGAACTCGTAGCCGAGCTTGAAGGTGTCGAGCCCGTCGGTGCTGATCGTGCCGTCTCTGAGCCCAATGACTGCCCCGCGTAAAATGCCCTCCAGCTCGTCCTGGAGACATTCGAGCTGATCCAGAGAGTGGGCGTGCTCGATCCGCTCACCGATGTCGAGGATGGCGGTGGAGAGCTCGCTGGCCTTCTCCGGTGCGATGCGGGTGATCTTGGCGTAGATCGCCGCGAAGATCGAGCCGATGACGCTGAGCGCGGCGGCGCCCAGATACATCAAGTCGCTGTACTTATCCATGAACGACTTGGTGTCGTCGTTGATGTAGTCGGCCGCCCCCTGGTGCGCCATCACGAAGGCGTCCTTCTCGGTCGAGGCCGGCTCAATTCTGCTGGCAAAGCCGTTGTCGAGCCCGAGCGCGGATTTGTTCTCGTAGATGGTGCGCGCCAGCTCGCCCGCCGTGGATGGCGACATCCTGGATTGCGTGACCAGCAGCCATTCGAGCCCGACCGTGTCGAGATCGTCGTCGGGAATTTGCGGCGAGGTCGACAGCGTGCCCGCCGTCAGCGTCTCGCTGGAAATGCCCGGGAGCTTGCGCGCCAGCGCCTTGGCCTCGTCGATCGCGTTGAGCGTGAAGCCGCCGCGCTTGGCGACCTGCTCATAGGCCTTGTCGCGCACCGCCCTGGAGGCATGAACGATGGCGATCACCGCGCCAAAGCCGTTTGACGGCGCAAACAGCTTGTCGAGCGTCGTGCCCTGCGGCGCCATCTGGATCTTGGCGGCGTCCGGACCGTCGGGGATGTCGAGGATGCCGCGGACGAAGGCAAGGGAGGATTCGTTCTCGGCGAGAACGGCGACCTTCTTTTTCTTCAGCTCGGCGATCGACTTGATCTTCTTGTTGCCGGGGCCGAGCAGAAGCACGAGATCGTGCTCGAGGATCGCGAGCGTGCGCGCCCGCAGCGGCACCTTGGCGTCGGTACGCAGCACGGCGAGATCGGCCTGCTTGCGGTCGAACTGCACGAGCGCCTTGGCGTTGTCGGCGTTGTTGACGACCTTGATCCGGAAGCGCGAGGCGTTGGACTTCAGCAGGGCGGCGAGCTTTGCCGCGAACAGCGCCTCATCGCTGTTGGGAGCGCCGACGGCAAAGGTCAGCGTCTCCGAATTATGCAGCATGGCGCGGCCGCCCCAGACGGTGGCGAGCGACAGCAGCAGGGTCAGCACGACGTAGAGGAAGACCTGTTGCTGATTGGTCTTGATCACCTTGGGACGCCGCGACGGCGGCTCGATCGGGGATGTGGTGGGGCCTTCAGTACTCATGGCAGCACTCTGGCCTTATTCTCCGGTGACGGGCGGCTCGCGGACATGATCGCGGCGGGCGCCCTGCAATTCCTAAACGTCTGAAAAAAGAACGATATTCTGTGCCGGCAATGATAGCGCGCCGGGACCGGAATGCAAATTTCGAGCCGAGGGTAACCTTACTCGACGCGGACGCGGCGAAAAGGTCATCCTATCACCGGTTAGCCACACTTGGCGATTTTCCGGTTCCCCCCGGCTGCATTCCGCCGCGGGAGATGTCATAAATCGAAGGTCCCGGCGATTTGACCGGTCCAAGAAGAAGTTGCGCTGAACGCTCCAATTTTTCTTGTCACCTCAATGAGGGCGTCGGCTTTGTCGTTTCCACCCATGTCATCGGCGATTCCGGTCGAAGCGCTCATTGGCTGGATGTTGCTGCTCACCTTCAAGCACATCATCGCCGATTTCGTCCTTCAGACCGCCTGGATGGCGCACGGCAAAGACCAGAAGCACGGCTGGGCCCTGCCGCTTCTGGTGCATTGCCTGATTCACCTTGCGGTTGCGCTGCCGCTGATCCTGATCGTCGCGCCGAAATTCTGGTTCGTGGCCTTTATCGACTTCGTGATCCACATCACGATCGACCGCGCCAAGGGACTGGTCTCGGCGAATTTCGGCGTCGACCTTGCGCATCCCTGGTTCTGGACCCTGATTGGCGTCGACCAGGCCCTGCATCATCTCACCGGCTTCGGCCTCTCCATCTTCATGGCTGCGAACTGAGGGTAGTGGCCTCGGGGCGACGGTCGGGCCTGCATGGTTCGAGACGGCGCCACGCGCCTCCTCACCATGAGGGGATAGTGTCTTTCAGCAGCTCCAGACCTCATCCTGAGCAGCCCGCCGAAGGCGGGCGTCTCGAAGGATGGCCGCGGGGAAGCTCTTCGCCGCCTCGGATTCGCGGCGAGCGCGCAAGCACCCCGGGTGACTACCGGGCAGCGTGGTTAACCTTTCATTAGAGAATTGCGCTGCATCTTCCGCACACGAGGGAGAACTGCAATGTTTTCAAGCCGCGACACTTTTGAAAGCGATTTCTGCCCGGTTCGCGACGAGCTCCTTGGCGAGATGTATCGCGCCAGCGAGAGTGGCCTGCCGAGGCTGGTTGAGAGTGTTTCCCCTGACGCGCGCGCCAGGCTGGCGCTGTTCTGCTATCGCCGCAGCCATCTGCATTCGCTGGCGGTCGCGATCGCAGGGAGCTGCAACGAGCGCGATCTGATCGAGAACGGCGGCCGCGTCGGCTCGACGCTCTACGCGCTGTCGCGCGAAGGCACGGCGAAATCCACGCCGTCGCTGTCGGGCGGGCGCAAGCCGATCACGCTGTCGACCAAGCCGCTCTCGGTGCTCGCACCGCTGGACGACGAGATCGACGACGAAATCGGCGAAGCCGTTCCGGCCTAACTTGCTTCGATAGCCGGAAGCCCGAACTTCCGCCGCGCCATCGCGCATTCGGCGTCCCCCGGCATGCAGGTGCGGCACACCTCCGGCCGCACCGCATAGATGCCGCATGCGGTCGCTTTTCCAATATCCCCCTGCAAGGCCGAACAGCGATCGCTCTCGCAACGCATGCCGGATTGGCGGTCGTTGACCAGCGCCTCCGGAATCGCGGCAAGCTCTTCGTCGCTCTCGATCGAGAAGCGCGGCCAGTTCGCCGAATAGCCGCAGCAGGCGCCGCAACTCTGGCAAACGCTCGACAGATCGACGGGGGAACTCTCTTCCATCGTCCTCACATGTCCTTGTCAGGTGTCTTTGGGCGGGCCCCAGACCAGGCTCTGCCGCCATCTCGCGCGAAGCACGTCGCGCCGCTCGGGGTATCTCTCGTCGAGATAGTTGGCGTCGACCACGCGGTCGGTGCGGAAGCTGCGGAAGTCGCCGCGTAGCTCGCACCAGGCTGCCAGCAGGCGCACGGCTTCGAGATAGCCGACCGAGATCGGCCAGATCATGCGCTCGCTGGCGCGGCCCTGCTCGTCGCGATAGCGCAGCATGATCTTCTTGCCTTCGTGGATCTGGGTGCGCGTACGTACCATGTCCAGGCGGTCCGGCTCCCTGTTCCAGCTCGGCCGAGCCCGACTCGCCGGCTCCAGCACGAAGGGACGCAGGCGCTCAGGCACGGTGTCGGCGATCTTGGCCATCAGATCTTCGGCCGCGCGCGCCAGTGCCGAATCGGCATGGCCGGCGACCCATTGTGCGCCCAGCACCGCCGCCTCGATCTCGTCGGGCGTGAGCATCAAGGGCGGGAGATCAAATCCCTTTTCCAGGATGTAGCCCATGCCGGCTTCACCGCGGATCGGCACGCGCTGGCCGATCAGCGTCGCGATGTCGCGATAGATCGTGCGCTTCGAGGTCTCGAGCTCGGCCGCGATGGCGTCCGCCGTCAGCGGCTTACGCGTGCGCCTCAGCACCTGGATGATTTGAAACAGCCGGTCGGCGCGTCTCATGCGGGTCCCTTGTCGGTGATCTTTTCAGAAGGCGGCGCGCGGCTGCTGACAGGATGTTGGCAGCAGGGGGGTTCTATACCGGGACAACACATCGACTGAAGAGGATTTGTCCATGATCATTCCGACCCATTTCGGCCCGGCTATTCCGATGTTGCGGGCACAGGCGTGGTCCGTGTCGGCGTTCGGCCGCCTCGTTTCGCTCGATCTCATGGCCGTCGACCTCCGGTTTGCCTTTGCGAGCGTGGTGGCACGCCCGCTGATCCAGGCCGCGGACGCGCTGGTCCGCCATGTGATGGGCCGTGCCTGGCGGGGGGCCCGTTTCGCAGAAGATATCACGGCTGCTGCCACCATGGTGGCAGCAGCCCGGCACTAGGTTCCGTCAACTTTTTCGGTGGTTCAGGAGAAGCTTTCATGATCACGCTCTACGGATTTGGCACCGGCTTCGGCCTGCCGGAAATCAGCCCCTTCGTCACCAAGACGGAAGTGCAGCTCAAGATGGCGGGACTGCCCTACCGGAAGGAGCGGGCAATGCCGCCCGCCTCGCCCAAGGGGCAGCTGCCCTTCATCGACGATGGCGGCGAGGCGGTGGCCGATTCCACCTTCATTCGCGCCCATATCGAGCGCCGATACGGCTTTGATTTCGATGCCGGGCTGTCGCTGACCGACCGCGCGCAGGCCTGGGCGTTCGAACGGATGATCGAGCACCACGTCTATTGGGGGTTGGTCGGGGCGCGCTGGGTCGATCCGGTCAATTTCGCCAAGGGGCCTGCGCATTTCTTCGACGGCGCACCGGAGCACAACCGCGAGAAACTGCGCGAAGATGCGCAGTTCCGCGTCGCCGAGAACTATTTGCTCTCGGGCCTCGGCCGCCATGGGCCCGATGACGATGTCGAGCTCGCCGTGCGCTCGCTGTTCGCGCTCTCGGTGCAGCTCGGCGACAAATCCTATCTGATGGGCAACAAGCCCTGCGGCGTCGACGCCACCGCCTTCGGTATGCTTGCCGGCATCCTCTCGCCGTTCTTCGAATCGGCCCTGCGCGAGCGCGCCGAGGGCTTTCCGAACCTCACCGCCTATGTCGATCGCATGATGGACAATTACTATCCGGAGTTCGCCTGGACCCCGCTGCGGCAGGCGGCTTAGCGCCTGATGATCGAGACCCCCGCCAGCGCTCCGACGAAGGTGCGTTCCCTCCCCCTTGTGGGGGAGGGCTAGGGAGAGGGGCGCTCAGGAAACGGTGTCGGTTGTTGATGACGTGCCGAGAGCTGGTGCGCGACGGAAGGAATCCCCGTGTTG
>NZ_PTFE01000051.1:0-58031 GCF_002936975.1 Bradyrhizobium sp. AC87j1 | reverse complement strand
GAGCGGGGGTATGGCCCGGGGGCGGGACCGGAACGTCGGTTGCCGCGACAATTTTTTGCGGCTCGGACGCGGCGCTACGCTCGAAGGAACGCTCGACCTCCTTGATGGCACGTTCGAGGACTTGCTGAAACTCGCGCGATTCCCGCGCGTCGGCATGCGTAAATTGCTCCAGAAGCTTGACGCGCGCCAGCTCATAGACGATCTCCCGCATCTGCCGGGGATCGTCGGATACGGCGCGGATGCGGCTCGACAGGAGACGGATAAACCCGGCTTTGATCTGTTGCGCCGAGGGAGCGTTGGCCGCAGTTTCACCGGAGTCGGTCATCAAGGCCGATCAAGTAGCCCGGATAGGGCTATTTCGCTAGGTCTTTCCGCTTCAAACGTCTCGAGTTGAGGCGGTTTGGCTTCGATTAGCGGGTCCGCAAAGGCCTCGCGCGGTGTTCGAAGGTGCTTGCTTTTGGGCGAGAACCTGTGACATTTCGCCAAGCTCTTCTCTTTCTGGTGCTCGACCATGCGCGGCGTTCTGGCAGTCCTCACGGTTTTGACCTTCCTGGTTTCGCCTGCCGTTGGGCAAGGGACCAAGGATCAGGCCAACACCACGAGCTCCAGCATCATCACGACCCCCACGAAAAAGGCGCAGACCAATCAGGCTGCCTCGCGGCCGACCGCCGTTCGGAACCTTTCAGGCAGGCTGCCTGCTGGAAAGTCGGCCCAGGGCGTCTGGCGAGACGGCAAGCTGGTTGCCGTTCCCCGCTGAGGCCGCCGCCCAACGAACCGTGAAGGAACGGTGATCGCCTCCCTGACGTTCATGCTCGGGAGATATCGTATGAAACGACCAGTTCTGATCGCCATTGCGTTGCTTGTGCCCGCCGCTGCCTGGGCCCAGGGCGTCAATGACCCATCGACGCCCAATCGCAACGTGATCATTGTCAATCCGTCGCAGCCGTCGGGCAGCACGGCCACGCCGAATTACCCGAGCCGGATCCAGGCGCCCCTGACCCGCGGCGGGCGAGCCATACCCTATTACGGAAACAGGACCCGGGGCAGTGCCTCAAGTAGGCGGTAGGTGTGCCGCCGGCTGGCCTAAGAGAACATCGCCAACCATCAGCCATTCGGCCGCCGTGCTCGATTTTCGGTAAATCCAGGAACGCTCCTGTCCCCTAAGAGAGCGGCGTCTTGGCGAGCTATTGAGGATTGACCTCGACCTCCAGGGTCGATGTCCCTGCACCGTGAAGGTTTTTACCCGAGATCAGAAGGGTGAATTTATCGGGGCCTTGCTTGTCGGCTGCTGCCAGATAGCGGAAGCCGGACCCGACCACGGTCAATTGTCCCCTTGATGGTCCGCTCACGACCGATACCTTGAAGATCTGCATGTACGACCAACGCAGGCCCTGGATGCAGTCGGATCCAGGCTGGATGGTCAGCGTCCACGTCACCGTGTCCCCCGATAGTTCGAACGGCGTCCGTTCCTTGATGCAGAGCGGACTGGCGTGAGCCGCCATGACTAGCGCAGCGGAAGCTGCGATGCAGGCAGCTAGCAGCAACAAGGGTTTTTGAGGCATGCGACGGCAGCTCCACGCGCAATTCCCGAAGAGAATATCAGCGAGCTAACGAGGTCTTCGACTCCTCGGGCTCGCCAGGTGCTCGTCAACTTCGTGCCAGACGAGGTTGCAAGCTAAAGCGCAAAGCTTGCCTGCGAATTCGCTTTCTTGCAATTGGCAAAGGTATAGAGCCGGGCATAAGGGGTTTCCGGCCAATGGTCGTCCTTATGCTCTGTCTTTGGAGTTATCAGCGTGCGAACCGCTCGATGTGGCCATTCGCTAGATGACGGAAGGCGGTTTGGGATGCTGTCTCAAGCTGTCGTTTCCCTTGCCGCTGCCCTCGGCCTTGGTCTCGCCTGCCCTTGCTTCTGTCTTGCTCAGGCCGAACCGGAGCCCTCGCTCAGCGACTATCTTCCACCAAGCGAGCCAGAAGTAACGCGCGACGAATGGCGTCAGCGGATCGAGGACGCACGGCGACGCGCCAAGGAGGTTTCGCGCGAGCGGCGGGACCATCCCGAGCTCTACAAGCCGATTCCGGAGGATCCGGACCTTGTCGCGACCGAACGCCTTCTCCGCGACGACAGCCTGCAGCGAGGCGATATCGTCACGACCAAGAAGGGCATGTTCGTCTATCAGGGGCGATCCGACCAACCGCGTCGCGATCAGGACTTCGTGCCGGTCAACCCGAAATCGATGCGCTGAAATTCAGTACCGCCGCAAGATCTCGTTGAATTTGGGATCGGTCACTTTCGTGGTCTCGAGCAGCAGCGCCTTGCCTTGCGGAGTTGCCTGCACATAGGCCGCGATCAGCAGCGGTTCGTAACGCGAGCGGTTGGCGAGCGCCGAGCGGATGTCGGATTGCGCCAGCAGCTTGATCTCCTCGTCCGTCGCAGCCGCGCCCGAGGTCACGGTCCGGACGCGAGCGAAGGCGACATCGATCGGCACCGATCCGGTCAAGTAGGACATCTTCACAGCGGGCGTCGCCGCTTCGCCAGCCTGGGCCTGCAGCGTGCCGAGCGTGAGCCAGAGCGCGGGCCTGATCGGTGACACCTTCAAGGCAGCGACGACGGCGCCTTGGGCGGCCTTGTTCTCGCTGGCCCGTCCGGCCGCATCGGTCGACGGACGGTGAAGAACGTCAGCGGCCATTGCCGCCGCGTAATTCGCGAGCAGGTCGCCATCCAGCGAAACCGATGCCAAGACACCGCCGGCCGCCAGCTTGGCCTTCTCGGGCGGAATCTCACCCGAGAACAGGTCGCTCGCGCGAAAGTTCGGTCGGACGAGATCGCCGTAGAATTCCATGCCGGCATGAAGCGCCAGCACGATGGCGGTGCAGATGCCGATGACGCGAAGCAGGAACATGCGGTTCATGGTGAAATCGACGAGCCCTGTGAGGGCGAAGTGAGCACGGGATTGAAACGAGAGCAGGGCTCTTAAATTGCGAGCAGACTATCGCCTTGGATCGTCAGCAGCGTCAAGTTTCCGGTCGCATAGGCGCCGGTGTCGATGTTGATGCGGTTCGGGCGAATATCTGGCACGCTGACCGGGGTGTGACCGTGGACGATATATTTGCCGAAGCGCTCCTCGGATGCGAGGAATTCCTCGCGGATCCAGAGCAGGTCCTCATCCTTCTGGCGCTCGAGCGGGACGCCAGGCTTGACGCCGGCATGCACGAAGAAGAAGTCGCCGCAGGTAAAGGACGAAGGCAATTGCTGCAGGAAAGCCAAGTGCTCGGGCGGCAGCGCGCGCTGCAATCCTTCGATCAGCTCGACCTGCTGCTCCGCGGACGGATTCATGGTCGGCGTGATGCCGTAGGAGACCAGCGTCAGGAGGCCGCCATAGTGGCGCCACTCCTGCAGTCGCGCCGGATCCTTGAGGACCTCGAGCAGGAAGATCTCGTGGTTGCCCTTGAGGCAAACCGTCTCGTGTGTCTTCGAGCGTTCGATCAACAGATCAAGAACGGCGCGCGAGTCCGGGCCGCGGTCGACGTAGTCGCCGAGAAAGACCTGGATGGCCCGTTCGGGGGCCGAGCGGGCCAGATCGACGTCGATGACGGTTAACAGCGATTGAAGCAGATCGGCGCGGCCGTGCACGTCGCCGATGGCATAGACGCGAACGCCGTCGGGAAGCCGAGGCTTGGTCTTCTTTCGAAAGCGTGAGGAAAGGCCCATCAGGTCGGTCGAATCGCTTCCAGCGTCACGAGCGGAACGTCGCGATGGCTCTTAGCAGAACAAGTCACACATCGGTATTCTTAATTGTTTCCGACCAAGGCGCCTGCATTTTGATTAAAGGATCGCGCGGCCTTTGAGCCGTATTTCAAGACGTCTCGCGTAGCGTCTCCCCAACAAAAACGGGGAGCGCGACATGCGCAAAGTTGTAAAGTTCCTGGCGGCCGTGGCCGCCATCGTCGTTGCTGCAGGGGTGCAGCAGCGCGCTGAAGCCGCATTCGTCGGTGCGCCCTTGGGGCTGCGCGGGGCCATCCAGTACATCAAGTTCGACCAGCCGACGCTGGCGCCAATGGCGTTCACGCTGTTTTGCCTGAAGTACAAGGACGAGTGCAAGCCGCGGCCGCAGCACATCGTGTTCAGGGGCGGGCGCCTGAAGCTTACGGCGGAGCGGCTGGCGCAGATGCAAGAGGTCAACCAGAAGGTCAATACCGCCATCCGTCCCGAGGCCAATCTGGAAGGGCTGCGCGGCGAGAAATGGCTGCTGCATCCGACCAGCGGCGACTGCAACGATTACGCTGTGACAAAACGCCACGAACTGATCGCCAAGGGCTTTCCGGCGCGCTCGGTGCTGCTCAGCGAGGTCGTGACCACCTGGGGCGAGCATCATCTCGTGGTCGTAGTGCGCACCTTCGCCGGCGATCTCGTGCTGGACAATCTCTCCGGCCACATCTTGCCGTGGTCGAAGAAGCCCTATCGCTGGGTCCGCATTCAGTCGCCCAAGAACCCGAACTACTGGGCCTCACTCGGCGATCGCGCGGTCTGATCACCCGCGCTCTATCGTGATCCGGATTGGCTGACGCTCTGCGACAGCCCCAGTCCCACGATCACTGCAAGGCACAGGATTGCTGCGGGCCGCAGCAGCCCGGGACCGGCCAAGCTCTGAACCAGCGCAAACAAAACACAGGCCGCGGTGGCGGCAGGGAAGAACGAGTCGCGTCCGCGCTGCAAGGCGCCGAAGAACAGGCGTACCAGAACGATCGAGCTCACCGTCAGCGCGGCAGCCAGGCCGATCCATCCTATGCCGGCAAAGGCCGCCGTGGCTGTCGACGGCGCGGTCAAAGCGGCTCCGACATCGCTCTGATAGATCCGGCCCACCGCAGCAAAGGTCCCGGCGCCCGCGCCGAACCAGCGCGTGTCGGTCAACATCCGCTCCAATGCGGCCCGCGTTTCGGCCCCCACATCCGGGACGAGCCGCAACTGGACCGGTCCGGAGCCCTTTTCGAACAGGAATGACAGGACGATCGCCGCCCCGATCAAGGCGGCGGCCGACAAGGCGCCCGCGGCCAATGGCGATAGATCGAGCCTGCGAATGACGAGGATCAGCAGGATCAGCACAATGCCGAAGGCCGCGGCGATCGCGCTGTTCGTGCCCGACAGGCCGAACACCGCAAGCGCGCTTGCCAGCGCGCCCATAAGCCCGCAAAGGCCGATCGCCACCGAGCGAAGGACCGAGTGATGCGTCTCGGCCCGTTCGGCAGCGAGCTGCATCACCGCCAGATTGAGCATGAGGCCGAGGCCGGCCAAAGTCGTCGTGAAATCCGAGGGAGCGGCCCCCGCAAGCGCCGGCGACAGCCGATGCAGGTCCAACATCAAGGCGGAGACCGCAGTTACGCCGCTCAGCACAAAGAGAACCAGCTCCGCACGGCTGCGGTTACGGACCACCAGGATGGTGACGCCGAGCAACGAGATCGCCGCAAGCGCCAGCAGCAGCGCGCTGACGGTCAGGCCGACATCGGCCGTGATCGGTCCGAACGGCAGGCCACCTATGGCATCGCGGGTGCTGGCCCAGATCGGATGGGCAAAGCTCAGCGGAAGCGGGACGAGCTGGGCCGCGATACACAGCGGAATGGCGATCGGGATCCAGCGGCCCCAGGAGGTCGCGCGGACATAGTGATCGTAATCGGCTTTTCGCGCGCTCGCGGTGGCCGCGATCAGGCTTAGCGCGGCGGCCATCGTCCCGAGCTGCGCACCGAATTTGGCGCCGGCGATTTCGAGAGTGGAAGCGGAGACGATGGAAACGATGAGGGCAAAATAAGCGAGGGACAAACGGCGCGCTCGAAGGGAATCCTGAAACGGTCAGGTCACCATACAAGCGGGCGGGCGGTTTTCAAACAGAGGCCTGCCTCGGTCCAACGCTTAAACCTTGGGCCGTTTGCGCGCGGGCTCGTCGGTGGCAGCGTTGATCGGCCGATCAACGGGTGGCCTTGATCGGACGGCCGAAGACGCGGGCGGCACGTGTAGCGGCAAGGCCAAAGCGCGCGGCCGAGCCGAAGAGATAGCCGCCCTGGAGGGCGATGGCCGCGAGTGCCACGCCTTTCAGGCTCTCGAGCAAGGTGAGGTCGAGCATCAAGCCGACCGGGATGGCGGCGAGCACCATGACGAAGGTCAACGGCAGCAGCACCAGGACGCGAAAGCGCTGGCCCAGCACGGCACCCACCAAAAAGCTGAAAATCAAAAGCGCGGTCATCCGAAACACTCTCCGTGCTTCGGACCCTAGGTTCCCCACCCTAAAAAGACCCTTAAGCTGTATGGCTAAATTTGGCCTATTGGCTGCAATTTGCCAGCAGCGAATGATAGGCCTCACGCAAGCCGTTCAGGGCCACCACGCCCTTGATCTCGCTGTCGCTTTCCCTGACCACCACCGACAGCGAGGCCGTTGACTGCCACTTGCCGGCGGCAAAGGCCGCGACCTCGTCGGGCAGCAGCACCGCGGCGCCTGCGGCCGCCATGCTGGCGTCAAAGGTCAGGGTACCGCCGCCGCTCGCGGCGATGGTGACCTTGGGGTGGCTCCGCGGCGGAAAGGGCCGGATCAGAGCCACCAGCACGTCGATCTTGCCCTTTGGCGCACAGCGCACGATGAGGCCGGCAAAGTCCGGGTCGGATTGGGTGGTATCCGCGGTCTTCGTGATGGCGGCGAAGCTTTCGCCGTCCTTAGCCCCTTGCGTGCGGCTGAACTTCCAGACGGAGGAGGGGGCGGGGTTGGCGGCTTCAACGATAGCCGTCCCGCGACACGATGATGTTGTGTTGTCCGGGCAGGGGCTCATCCATTGCGAGGGGAGATCCACGCCGCCAAGGAGCGAACCTGCCAGCAGCGTGATCAAAAGGAGGCCAGACACGGGGAATCCTATCTTAATGGTTCCAGCCTTAGCAGAGGGCAGCGAGGTCAAGAAGCCTCACGCTCGACACACTGAGTCCTCGGCTTGGGCGGTTTGCGCGCCAACGGAGCACACGAAATACAACAAATAGTCACAAAGGGTTAAACCAAGCCCCAAAGAGTGGCCCGGGCGCCACAGTAGCCGACCGATCGCACCGTTAACCACCGGGAACACTTGTCGCACCACCCCCTAGGCCGTACCAATTTACGTCACTTGGGGAGCTTCGGGCGCGATTCATGTCATCTATTGCCAAGACCTATATGTTGAAGCCTGCGTTGCTGGTGGCTGCTTTGGCGCTCGGAGCGTGCTCGACCAATCCCGGCTCGGGTCCGCTGACGGACGACGTCAACAACAAGATCCAGACTGAAAACGCTCCGGCCTACGAGCTGGTGCCGCTCAATCCGGCGACGGTGAAGATCCTGCACACCCATGAGCCCAAGGGGCTCGCGGGAGCGTTCACGGACAAGCGGCCGCCGGCCAGCATCGTATTCGGCATCGGCGACGTCGTCAGCGTCACCATCTTCGAAGCCGCGGCAGGCGGTCTGTTCATCCCGGCGGAAGCCGGCGTCCGCCCGGGCAACTATGTGACGATCCCGGATCAGTCGGTCGACAATGACGGCTTCATCACGGTGCCCTATGCCGGCCAGATCAAGGCCGCGGGGCTTACGGCGGTGCAAATCCAGCGCGCGATCATCGACAAGATCGGCAACCGCGCCATCGAGCCGCAGGCGGTCGTCGCGATGTCCTCGCAGCGCACCCAGCTCATCAGCGTGCTCGGCGAAGTCAATTCGCCGGCGCGTTATCCCGCGAGCGCGGCGGGTGCCAAGGACAAGGTGCTCGATGCGATCACCCGCGCCGGCGGCATCAAGGGCCAGGGCTTCGAGACCTGGGTCATGCTGGAGCGTGGCGGACGGCGGGCCACCGTGCCGTTCGAAAATCTCGTGATGGCGCCCGAGAACAACGTTTATGTTCGCCCCGATGACAGCATCTACGTCTATCGCGAGCAGCAGAAGTTCCTGGCGTTCGGCGCCAGCGGCCAGAGTGGCGAGTTCAACTTCGATGCCTGGCGCATCAACCTCGGCGAAGCCATGGGCAAGGCCGGCGGTCTTCTCGATGGCCAAGCCGATCCGGCCGCCGTGTACATGTATCGCCGCGAGCCGCGCGAGGTTGCGGCCCAGCTCGGTATCGACGTGAGCAAGTACACGTCCGAGACCGTTCCGGTCATCTTCAACGTGAACCTCCGCGATCCCGGCGGCTTCTTCCTTACCACCAAGGTCATGATGAAGAACGGCGACGTGATCTACGTCTCAAACTCCCGCAACGTCGAAGTTACGAAATTCCTGCAGTTCCTGCGCGTGATCATGGCCACCGGCTCGGATGCGGTGAATCTCTCCAACGACGCCCTGATCTTCCGCAACAACGTCAAGCTGGCGCCGTAAGACGCCGACTTGATCCAGCGAAACCGATGGCACCGGGGCTTTGTCCCGGTGCCATTTTCGTTTAGATCGAAGCGGTTCTGCTGCGGCTACGAGTTCGGGAAAGATCAAGGCGCCACTGGGCAGGGCGCCGGTCATCGGGCACCCCGCACTTTTGCAAGGGGCTTCATGCGCTTTCGGACACTTTGCCGTCTTTTGGCTCTCGTCCCCGTCGGCTTCGGGCTTGCACCGCTCGGGCAGGCTCTCGGCGCTGCTGCAGAGCTAGGCGTCCGCCACCGCATCGACGTGATGGTCTCCGCGGAGCCTGATGCTCCGGTCCTGTCGCGCCTCAAGGGCGCCAAGGGCGAGCTGTCGTTCACGGTGCGGCTGTCGGCGAACTCCAAGGAGAGCAAGTTCTTCGGAATGCTGCGTCCGTCCTTCCCGGATATCCTCGTCCCCGATAGCGCGGGCAAACCGCTGGTCCAGCAGACCAAGCTATGGGAGGAGGAGGTCTGCCATCAGCGCCGCGGCCTGCCCAAAGTCACGGTGACGCAGCTCGGCGGGCATTTCGGCGAGGGGGAGGGGCGGATCGAGGTTTCGGCCATCAACCGGCACATCGGCGTTCTGGTCCCGCCCGATGAATTAACCCCTGGAATAAAACTCGATCCGGGCAGTGATAGCTTTGGAGTATTCTTGGCATTCCGGGCGCAAACCCGGAACAGCCGCCTCAACGTGGATCTGAAGATCTATCCGATCGATTGCTTCCTCTAAGCCTAAAGCAAAGCCTGCCTTAAGAAAGCACGATGCGCCTTTGGCCTCCCAATATGATCTGGTTCAGGATTCGTTGGTCATGGAGCTTGCCCGCGACCTTCATCCTGTTCTTTGTGGTGGCCGGTGCGCCGTTCCCGTTCGGCTCGACCAATGATCTGTCGATCGCGTTCTGGTGCCTGTGTCTCGGGGTAGCGGTGATCTTCGCGCCGACGCGCGATCTGCGTCGGCCGCATCTGTGGCTGCTCGCGGGGATCGGCGTGATCGTTGTGGCTTATGCCTTCGTGCTGCATGAGCAGCTCTCCGACCATCCCTGGGTCGCACCGTTCCAGCCGATCTGGAAGCAGGCCTCGGAGCTGCTGGGCGTGCCGATCGCTCCGTCTGCTTCCATCGTCAAGAACGAAGCGTTCTTCGCGCTCGGCGCGCCGCTCGCCAACATCCTTGCCATCATTCTTGGCATCACCGTCGGGGCGAACCGCGACCGCGCCCGCCGCCTGTTGTGGGTGATCGCGATCTCGGGCGCGGCCTACGCGCTCTATGGCGTGCTCTCGTTCCTGATCGAGCCCACCATGATCCTGTGGCGGGACAAGCAATATTACCTCGGGAACGTTACGGGCACGTTCATCAACCGCAACACTGCCGCGGCTTATTTTGGCTCTTGCGCGGTCGTTTGGATGCTCATCATCCTAAGCAAAGTCCGTTTCCGAATCCCCGAGCGGCATCTTGTCTGGCGACGACTTTCGCGAGACCTTGCCGAGATCCCACTCCGTAAGTTGCTTCCGCAACTTACAGGTCTGCTGATCTGCCTTATGGCTATGTTCATGACGACTTCGCGGGCTGGCGTCGGCCTGTCGCTGCTCGCGATGATCGTCTCGTTCACGACCTTCCTGAGGAAAGACTTGCCGCGACGCGCCGGTATCTGGATTTCGTTGGGAGCGGGATTCGCGATCGCGCTGGGATTGCTTCAGCTGTTAGGCGGGCGCATCTCCAGCCGCTTCGATAGCCAAGGCTTGGTCGATGAGGGCCGGCTAGAGGCTTGGACGTCCACCCTGCGGATCATCGGCGAAAATCCCTGGTTCGGCACCGGCATGGGCACCTTCCAATGGGCTTTCCCGCCATACCGCAGCCCCAACATCTCGATTCGCGGGGTCTGGGATGCCGCGCATTCGACGCCGCTGGAGCTTGTCTCCGAGGTAGGCATTCCCATGGCTCTGCTGGTGGCGCTCGCCTGGGCCATCATGCTGCTCGTGCTGGCGAAGGGCGTGTTCAGGCGCCGTCGCGATGCCATCATCCCGCTGGCGGCGGCTGCGACCGCTACGCTCTCGCTGCTGCACTCATGTCTGGACTTCACACTCCAGGTGCCGGGTTACAGCATTCCATTCTTTGCGCTTTTTGGCGCGGGCCTTTCGCAATCCTTCCGCAGCAAGGAGGGCCGGCTGGCAGCGGAAGCCAACTTCATTAGCCGGCGAAGCGAGGGCCGTCCGATAACTGCTGACGCAGCCTCGCTCGATGCCGAGGTTCATTAAAGTGTCTAGATTTGAAGCAGTTGCACCGTTTACGAAGTCTTTAGAATAAATGGACAGCCCTTTTCTCTTCGGATAGGTTCCTGCACTGCACAGCCATTTGCCCGGGCCGAGGAAGCACATCGGGGCAGCTGATTTTTTGGAGGTTTATTGATGAGCGTTATCAGAATCGCGCTTCGCATGGCTGCGACCGCGGCCCTCGTCGCGACGATCACATCAGTCGCGAGCGCCGCCATTTACCCGCCGCAGCGCCAGCTGCCGGCCACCGTCATTTCCGAGTTCAAGGCCACTCCCAACAGCCTGTTGCAGCAATATCCGACCGGCGGCCCGCAGCTGATCTCGCGCGTGCGCGATCTTGGCGCCTCCGATCCGACCACGCTGCCGGGCCTGATCGCGCTTTTGAAGGATCCCGCGACCACCAAGGACCAGATGCGCGCGATCGTCGCCGGTCTCGCCCAGGTCGCCCGCATGGCCGCGCAGACCGACCAGGCTTTTGCCAATGAGATCCAGACCGCGATCGCCGGCATCGGCGATGCTGACGTGATTGCCGCGTACCAGGCGGCAACCGGCGATGTAGCGATCGCTGCGGCCGGCGCAGGCGGTGGCGGCACCGGCGCAGGCGGCCCGACTGGCAACGGCTTCCCAACCGGCGGCGGAGGCGGCGGTGTCGTTGTGTTCGGCAATAACACGAGGACCAACAACGCGCCCAATACCGGAAGCGGTGGCGTAGGGGGCAGCACGAACAGCGTCAGCCCTCGCTGATCGGGCTGACTCTGGGTCGGCCCATGAGGCCTCACGAGTGCGGCGCCCGTGGGCGCCGCATTGCTTTTGTGCCGTTAAGCTTCACAGCAACTCTCTAGCCGTCGGCTCGATGCACTGCATCAACAACGTTCAATTGCAACTAGGCTTGTGTTAAGTTGCCGCGATGTGAACTTTGTTGCTTAGCTTCACTTTGAAGGCCGGAATGGGCGCATTCAGTCCCAGAGACAACTGATCCATTTTAGGAACCGATAGATGTTGCGAGTAAACAAGACGGCCTCTGAGATCAATCGGGAAAATGTCGATTTCGAAAGCAGTTCCTCGCAGCCGCTCGCCTCGTACCTTGAGATCATCCGTCGTCAGTTTCCGATGATGCTCGCCGTTCTGTCGAGCTGCATGATCCTTGCGTTGCTTTATCTCTTCACGGCAGCACCGGAGTTCACGTCGACTGCCTCCATGGTGATTGACACCCGCAAGTTGCAGCTTTTCCAGCAGCAATCTGGGCTGGGGGACATCGCAGTCGATTCAGCCACCGTCGAGACGCAGGTTGAGATTCTGAAGTCAGAGAATATCAGCCTCGCTGTCATCCGCGACCTGCATTTGATTGAAGATCCTGAGTTCACCGGCTCCGGCGGCGGCATTCTTGGCGCAATCGCGGGCGCTGTCATCGGTGTGTTTTCCAACGGCCGCTCGCTCTCTGAGTATGAGCTGACGCGGAAGGCGTTAGAGCGCTTCGAGAAAAACCGCACGGTAAAACGTCTCGGTCAGACTTACGTCATGGAGATCGGTTTCACCTCTAAGGATCCAGGGAGGGCAGCCGGAGTCGCAAACGCAATCGCTGATGCTTACATTGTCGATCAGCTAGAGGCGAAGTATCAGGCAACACGTCGAGCGAGCGTATGGCTTCAGGATCGTATTAAGGAATTGCGCACGCAGGCGTCCGCCGCGCAAAAGGCTGTGGTGGATTTCAAAACGCAGAATAACATCATCGATACCGGTGGCCGGTTGATGAACGAGCAACAGCTTGCCGAGGTGAACAGTCAGCTTATCCTGGCGCATGCATCTACCGCGGAGGCTAAAGCGCGGCTTGATCGCATAAATGACATTCTCAAGCAGGAGATACCTGATGCCAATGTCGCCGACGCACTGAAGAACGAAACTATCGTGAAGCTGCGCGGGCAGTATGTCGACATGGCCTCAAAGGAAGCCATCTGGTCGGCGAAGTACGGCTCTGATCATCTTGCTGCGGTAAACCTGCGCAAGCAAATGGCTGAGATTAAGAGGAATATCGTCGACGAGCTAAAGCGCATTCAAGAGTCTTACAAGAGTGACTACGATATTGCCGTGACGCGCGAGGACAGCATCAAGACGAGCTTGAACAACGCCGTTTCTGAATCCCAGCTTACGAGCAATGCCCAGGTGCAACTCCGCGAACTGGAAAGTAGCGCACAATCCTACCAAGCTATGTACGACAATTTCCTTCAGCGTTACATGGAGTCGGTGCAGCAGCAATCCTTTCCAATCACCGAGGCGCGGGTGATCAGTGCGGCCTCGAAGCCTCTGGTTAAAACTTATCCGAAGACGCTCATCATCTTGGCCGCAGGACTGCTCGGCGGACTAATGCTTAGCTTTGGTGCGGCAATGGCGCGTGAATTGACGGATCGCGTATTCCGCACGACGGGGCAGGTGGAGGATTCTCTAGGCGCGAACTGTATTGCGATTCTGCCTGCCCTAGGCGCTGCGACTCCGACGGCTCCGCTCCGCGGTAAGTTGGGCAAGAGGAAAGACGAGAGATCGCCAGACTTACTTCGGTACGTGGTCGAGAACCCTCTGTCACGCTTCTCGGAAGCTGTTCGATCTTTGAAGGTCGCAGTGGATCTCAATTCCACAGTTCGAGAAAATCGTGTTCTGGCAATTACTTCTGCACTGCCCAATGAGGGCAAGAGTACACTTTCTACGAACCTTGCGCAGCTGATGGCCCACGGCGGAGCCCGCGTAGTCCTCGTTGACGCGGACTTGCGCAACCCCTCGCTGTCGCGCGCTCTCGTGCCAGACGCAGCCGTCGGCTTGATAGAGGTCATTGCGCAAAAGGCGTCGCTGGAGGACGTGCTCGTCGTTGATCAGGTTACTGGGCTTGCCATTCTTTCGGCTGGCAGCACAAATAAGCTGCTGCACACGAATGAAATTCTGGCATCCAAGGCTATGCAAGCAGTCGTCGACCTGCTTCGCGCTAAGTACGATTACGTCGTGATTGACATGCCGCCGATGGCTCCGGTGGTCGACGTTCGCGTAACCTCGTCTTACGTCGACTCCTATGTATTTGTGGTCGAGTGGGGAAAGACGAGCATCGACGTTGTCCGGCACAATCTTCGCTCTGCCCCGGAAATCCAGGAAAAGTTGCTTGGAGTGGTGCTGAACAAGGCGGACACGAGGCTTCTCGCCCGTTACGAATCCTATCATGGTCGTTATTACTACCAGAAATATTATGCCCGTTATGGCTATGTGGAGTAGCGGCTTTGGGATGAGCTTAGCGATGGTGAGGCTCACATTCGGGTTGGCCGGTATTGCCGCCGTGGTCTGGGCTTCTACCGTGTTCCCAGTATTCCGCATGTCGACTCCAGTACGCGAGATAGCTTCTCGTATTTTGGCAGATGATCGCTTCAAGCCAGGAGTGATCGATGGCGTACTTGCAAGCATCGATCGGTCGCCTGAGCTGCCTCTCATGTCTCACGCTGTCACAAGGACTGAGGCAATCTTGCGCGTTCGCTGGGCTGAGGAAGCGATGATGCGCAGGGGGACGGACGAGGGGGACCTACGAGCGGCCATCTCTGAACAGAAGGTGCGACATTCGTTAACTATAAGTCCGGTGGATAGCTTCCTCTGGCTCAAGCTCTATTCCCTCTCCAGTGCCCTACACGGCTTTGATGTTCGAAACATCGCGTATCTCGACCAATCCTACGCGACTGGTCCCTTCGAAGGTTGGATCGCGCTTCAGCGCAATCGCTTGGCGCTCGCTGCATTTTCAATGCTAAGTGAAGTGACGCGGCAGAAGGCGGAGATCGAGTTTGCTGCGATCGTCGACTCGGGTTTCGTCGAGGCGGCTGCAATCAGCTTGACTAACGTCGGTTGGCTCCAGAGAGATCGTTTGCTCGCGAGCCTCGATCGGGCGGATGTCATTTCGCGTGAGCAGTTTGCCAAGTGGCTGGCCCGCGAGGGGGTGAAAGTGGACGTACCCGGGATTGTTCTCGAAGAGCGGTTCGGACGATGATGAATCGTTGTTTTTTTAAGAATGGCATGCGTTTGGTATCAGGCTTGTGCTTCGCCTTTGCAGCAGCCGGCTTCGATTGGGGGGGCGGGGCTGCGCTAGCGCAATCGACGCGAGCGTTTACCGTTCAGGGCCCCGCAGAAGCAAGCGATTCAGCGGTGCCACGTGATGCATTTGGAAAGCCCTGCTTGACTACCGAAGCGATCGCTCGTTCCCACGTCACAAACCGAGCTGTGCTCGATCACGTTGTTAGTGTTCGGAACAGTTGCCCCAAAACGATTAAGGCCCGAATCTGCTACTTTCGATCTGAACAGTGCAACGACGTCGACATCGGCAGTTACAAGCGCGTCGATACCATTCTGGGGACTATGGTGAGCGTGCAGTACTTCAGATACACGGTAACGCCGAGAAAGTAAGTACCTACTTCCCGACCATATACATTTGCTTTTTGTTCTAGTAAGGCCGTTTTGATGCAGAGTTCGCTGAGTAAAATCTCGCTGTTTCTCAGTGAGTTTATGAAGGATGCGCTTCTTTATGCGCGGTACTGTGGCGTGTCACCCTTCCGTGACGTTGGCTCGAGTGGTTCGTACAAGCTCGTCATAGAAAGTCACGCAATTGAAAAGGGGCTTTCCTTGCCAAGGCCAAGGAAGCTATTCGGTCGGGCCAAAATATCTTACATCGTCGGTGAGCTCAGGCGCACCACCCGCGGCAACTCGAATTTCTCTGTTCAAATGGCCGCAGGGGCTCTGTTGGGCTATAAGCAACTTCATGTCGAACAAGCAGTTTCCGATCCAATCCTTGTCGACATAGAAGCTGCCCTCCGAGACGCCACGCACCAGAAAGAGCTGATCTCTAATCCCGGCACTCGAATCATAACTCCGGAACACCCGGGCGGGGAATCGGTGCTGGAAGCGAGGTTCAGCTGCCGCATGTTTGATCAGTATCGGGTGCCCCGAGCTGATATTGAAAAAATCGTTTCGGCCGCCCAGCGAGCTCCCTCACAGTGTAATCGGCAGGCGACCAAGGTCTACGTCTTCCAAAGCCGGTCTAAGATTGAACGGCTGCTCGAATTGCAGGGAGGTGCCGCCGGATTCGGCCATTTGGTGAACAATCTCGCAATTGTGTCATCCGAACTTTCGGCTTGGGGTGGAGCGCAGCAAAGGAATCAGCCCTACGTCGACGGCGGCCTTTTTTCGTTGGCGTTTCTGTTGGCGTGCCAAGAACGAGGATATGTCGCATGCCCGCTCAATCTGGCCGTGAGACATCGTGTTGAACACGAAATTCGATCTGTCGGTGGAATACCCGCGGGAGAACGTCTGATAATGATGATTGCCTTCGGGAAGCCAGTCAGCGACGAGTCTATTCGGGCGGCGGCCTCGCCCAGGCGCCCCCTTTCAGAGGTGTTAGTCGTCGAGTAGGTGACAACTTAACCGCGAGCAGGGGATTATGAAGCGAGAAATGCTAGCAAACAACGTTGCTAGCGCTGGAAGCATTTTCTGGAGGATTCTTGTCCAGCTGGTTATTCCCCCCACTCTAATTGCCTGGTGGGGAGCTGACCGGTATGGCGAATGGCTTTTTATAACCTCTTTGCCGCTTCTCCTTTCGGTTGCCGATCTCGGATTCGCCGATGCAGCGGCGTCGCGGATGACAATGGAAGTGGCAAAAGGAAACCGGGACGAGGCTACCCGAATCTTTCAATCGATATTTGCATTGACCGGAGCGGTCTGTTTGGCGCTGGCTGCGAGTGGCGCTTTATTGTTGGTCGCAGATCATCTGACCATCGGGAAGGCAAGTTTTGGCGAAGAATCGCTGAGAGCCGCGTTTCTGTTCGTGTGCTATTCGGCTTTGTTAATTATGTCGAAGCTCTTCCTCGCCTGTCTCCGAGCTGGTCGTCGGTATGCCGAATCAACCCTCGTGTATGACGCTCTTCAAGCGCTCGAAGGTATTGGTCTTCTCATATGCGCGTACAGCGGAAAGTCCTTTGTTTTCTGCAGTTTCGTTTATGTATTGATGAGATTGATCAACATAGCCGCGCTTGTCGGAATGATACGGAAATGGATGAATTGGTTGTCTTGGGGGCTCGAATTCTGCAATTGGAAAACCGTAAGGGAGTTGCTGTCTCCCGCGCTTGCAGCCATGGCGATGCCCGTCGCGCTCGCATTGAACTTCCAGGGCATGATCTGGATTGTCGGCAGCTCGCTCGGGCCGACAGCCGCGGCGGTCCTGTCCACGGTTCGCACCGCAAGCCGCGTGATAATTCAGCTCGTCGGCATATTTAGTCGCGCTGCGATGCCTATCTACTCGGCAAGCGTTGCTACGAATAACGTTAGATCGCGCGATATTATCCAGCGGATTGATCGGTTGCTAATGCTCATTCTGCTCCTTCCGGGATGCGCGGCTTTTGGGTTGTTTGGTGTCCAATTGATAAGCCTATGGACCCATGGGCATATCGTTCCTGACGGAAGCTTCGTTTGGATTATCGCGGCTGGTGCACTCTTTCACGGGCTTTGGTTCTTCAGAACCAATCTGCTTGTCTCGATCAACAAGCATGTCAGATTCGGTTGGGCCCTGGTCGGTTTGACGCTTGTCTTCACGTCTCTTGGAATTCCTTCGGTCAAGCTCTTTGGAATGACAGGGCTAGCTAGTAATCTCCTCGCGCTAGAATTCGCCACGTTCATTGCGTTCTGGCTTTTGAACGATCATTTCAAGATTGCACGTCCGTGATCATTTCCTCAGAAGATATCGATATTTCCTCGTTGACGCCCGATGTAACGATCGTGGGAGGAGGAGCAGTTGGTCTGATTGCGGCAGTGTATCTTGCGAGCCGAAATGTCAAAGTTCTCGTACTCGAAGCCGGACCTCTCCAGGTAGACCCGAACTCCCAGCACGTCTTTGAGGCCGCTCGCTCCACCGGTCGAAAACATCTGGGCATATACCAGGGTCGCTTCAGGGCGCTCGGCGGTACCACCAATTTCTGGGGCGGTCAGCTCGTTCGTTTCGATCGCCTCGTTTTTTCTCGTCGAGATTGGGTCTCAGGCGATGCTTGGCCTATAGGCTACGACGAAATTGAGCAGTTCTATGGGATCTGCGAGAACCTACTGGATGTGCCATCTGACTTGGCCGACGATCAGAAGCTGCTTCAGCTGTCCAAAACTCCAGACGTACACTTAGATACCAACCTCACCTATTTCTTCAGCCGGTGGCTGACGGAGAAGAATTTCAGGTTTCGCTTCTCGCATTTGCTGAAGTCAAATCAGAACGTCACTGTGGTAACGGAGGCCCCGGTGACGATGTTGAAGCTTGACGGTAGCCGGCGGAACGTTGCTTCGGTGATTGTTTCCGGTCCACGCGGGCCGACCCAAGTGTCGTCAAGATTTGTGGTTCTCGCAAACGGAACCATCGAGATGGTACGACTTCTTCAACATCCCACTGTTGGCGAGGAAGAAGCGCCATGGTCTCAGAATCCCTGGCTGGGCCGAGGATTCATGGATCATCTCGAAGGTACGGTGGCTAAGGTCACACCGGTCGACAGAAAGCTGTTTCACCAGCTTTTCGACAATGTCTTTTTGAAGGGCATGAAATTGCAGCCCCGTCTCAAACTGGCAGAGGAGCTGCAGCGGAAGGAACGGCTGCTTGGGGCGGCGTTCCACGTCAAGTTTGACTCGCAGATGGAGGAGCACGTTCAGAATGCCAAGATCTTCGTGTCTGGGTTGCTGAAGGGCAGGTTCTCTAATCCCAAGCGGATTATTCCAGAGCTTTGGTCAGCAGCTCGCGTAGGCGTTCCGATGAGCTGGCATTACATCAAGCATCAAAGAATACTGTCCCCCGCAGGCGGGGACATTCAGTTGCGCATTATGCTGGAGCAGACACCCGTGTTCTCGAGCGCGCTAAACCTGACGCGAGAGAGAGACCAGCACGGAATGTACCTTCCGGAACTATGCTGGAGGGTCTCATCCGAGACAGAAATGAGAACGATCCAGAAAGCGGTCGGGATCGTGAAGGATTATTTTGAGTCGCGAGGAATTGCAAAGGTCGATCCCTCGAAGGAGATCTTAAAAGGGAGCCCGGAACTGCTCGACTCGTTCGTTGACACTTATCATCACATGGGCGGCGTCCGCATGGCCTCTTCGGAGAAGGATGGTGTCGTCGATCCGACAGCCCGCGTTTTCGGAAGTCAAAATCTCTACGTGATGGGAGCTGCAACCTTTCCCGTTTCGGGCTTTGCAAATCCCACCTTTACTGCGATGGCCATTGCTTTGCGGACTGCGGAGTTCATCAGAGAGAAGGTGGGGTCGCAATGAATCCCTCTGGGAATGCAAAGAGCCTCTTCGGTCACGGGCTTGGGTTCGGATGCTCTCACATCACAGGTGGATTCGAGACTCGTTCAAATGTTAGACTTCTTCGTTCAGCTTATGATCTTGGGCTCCGCTATTTTGATACCGCGCCTCTGTATGGTCACGGTACGTCAGAAGAGGTCGTTGGCCAGGCTTTCCGGCATGACAGGCACCGTATCGTAATTGCCACGAAAGTTGGTATCCCCCATCCAACGCTTACGCGTAGGAAGCAGATCGTCAGATACCTTGCACGTCCGCTGCGTCGATGGTTTCCCGCGGTTTCCAAGAAGGCGGTGAGCCAAATCTATAGTTCAGGGCCCGCGACAGACTTCTCATGGCCCTCAATGCAAGGATCGATTGAAAAGTCACTGAGAAGCCTGCGAACGGACTACATTGATCTCCTACTTCTTCACGAGGTTCGAGCTTCTGATCTGTCGGACGAATTGAAAAAAGGCCTCAATGACATTGTTGCTCAGGGCAAGGTGCGCAGGTTGGGGCTAGGGACGGGCGTCCCCGAGATCGGGGAAATTCAGGAAAGCGGTCATCAGTTTGAAGTGTATCAGCGTCCGTGGTCGATATTTGTGCCAGATGAGGACGCGTTCACTCACAAGTATCAGATCTTCCATGGGGCGATCGGCCGTTCTATCGATGCCGTAGCGACAAAGCTTCGCGGGGACCCAGCGCTCTGCATGTCGGTGCAGGAGGTGAGTGGGATGAGCTGTCATTCGGCGGAAGACGTCGCGAAGATTTTAGTTTCGACGTCGCTTGCCGCGAATGCAGGCGGCATTACGCTATTTAGCTCTCGACGTTCAGCCCGCGTCGAAAGCTGCATCCGATTCATACAAGGGAGGGATTCCATTCAAGTTGGTAGAGAACTCATCCGACTCTTGAGAGCATGAGCTTGAAGCAAAGAAGATCCAAACAACGAACTGAAAATCTCTGGCGAGACCGCGCTGAGCAATATCCCATCCATCGAGTGCATGTGGGTCGGCAGGTCGTTCGTGGGTAGTAATACGTTTATGGGGGCGATCCATCAACCTCCCCCGTTCTCTACCGGACTGGCACTTAGCCGAGTACCTCGCTCCGTTCATAGAGAGGAAAGTCGAGCAAGCCTGCCAATCTTGACGGTGCGACAATCGACAATGGTATTAGTAAGAAAATGTACTCGTGCCGTCCTATGCATGCAATGATTGCAGAGAACTTTAGTGAAGTTCAAGAGAGAGTTGTCGAGTTAAGGCTATATCGTCCCGCTGAATCCACCCCAAAGCGCGCGAGGAAGCGAGTGATACAACATCCGCCAAAGGCTATGTTTTTCGAAAGCGGGTGCTGTACCGGATGCTTGCTCGTCCCGCCGCAAAGCCCATTAATCCTCCGAGAGCCTTCTGCAAGGCGTCAAAAACTGCCGGATCTCGTCCTGGCTGAAGGTACTGGAAGATCTCGAGCCCGAGCGCCATAGCTAAGACGATAGCGAAAGAGACGAGCAGCCATTGGGGCATCGCCCAAGCAATGAGCAGGCCAAGCAAGCCATACGCGCAAAAGCGCTCAACGACGGCCACGAAATAAGGCTCACCAGGGCCAACGAAGAATGGTCGCTCGCTGCTGTGTGCTAAGGTCACGTAAGCAATAAATGCGGCGCAAATGGCAGCCGCGGTGGCGGTGAGTACACGTATCATTAGGCCACCGTACGAAATCGGTTTCTAATATGCCTTAGTGAGCTGAACGTCTATTAAGACCTAAACGAACCCACAGGGCTGAGAGCCCTAGCGGCGTGCCGAACACTTTCGCATCCAACATGCGAGCATAGTCGACACTTCACTTAAGAACCTGGATCATCACTCTGCAGAGTGCAACCTTAGCGTGGCCTTATCTCGAACCGACGTCGAGGCAGGCGATCGAGACTCTTTGTGATCGCTGTTTGATCGGCTGGGATTAGTGCTAGCGCCTTGAGCACTGAATGCAATCTTTTCGAAGGCGATTGCCAGTGCAAGGGTTCCGATCACGAAGACAATTAAGTTGCCCGGAAAGGCAATCCTTTGAAGTGGTTCAAGATGAAGAATGAATCCATGGACCATGTAGATCTGCAGTGAGAGCCCAGCGATGAGCGTCACGACTGCTTTGAGTGGAGTGGTCATCAATCTTTCCACGGCAGGATGACGAGAGCTGCGATACGCAAACACCAGGAAAGCGATGGCAGGAATGCGATCAATGATTTGAAGTTCAAACGGGATGATCCGGCCAAGCGCAGCTACAAATGCGTAATACGTAGCGGCTGATAACACGAGCCAAGCGAGGTCAGACCAACGGCCAGAGATCTTGCGATGATATCGCGCAGCGTAAACGCCAGCGGCCATTGCTGCAAAGTAGTAAATCATTCTCAGGGGGAATGTTACCGCGGTTTGTACGTGCCAGTTCTCTGTGATCCATTCGGTTTTCTTCGCAAACAGTACGAAGATTAAGAGATACGCAAGACCCAAGCTAGCGAAGAGAGCCCTATAGCCACTTTTCGTGGATATCGACTTCATCGAATAAAAAATTGGAAGGTAGCAAGCAGCAATCGCTGGCAGAAACCAGAACCACATCGACACGATATAAAGCCAGAAGAAATCTGAAATGCTCGTAATCTGAATGTAACCTACAAGCACAAAAAAAGTAGCGATTATGAAGAGTGGCTCATAGATGCGGCGCATCCGACGCCGGATCCATGATCCCAGTTTTTCGTTCGATTTTTCAAATCCCAAGAACAACCCGAATCCGGATACAAAAAAGAAAAGCTCATTGCCAAACATGCCTCCCGTCCCAAGTTGCGGAATGGGATAGAGCGTATCTAGGTGGGAGTTGGTCACTAAGACGATTGCTACAGCCCGAAGAAGATCTAAGTACCCGGCTGTTTCTGATCGCGCGGCCATAAGTTAATGATCCCTTGACAACGGCGGTAGATGCTCCACCGACTTCACAATACTTGAAGTTAGCTCATTCGGGAACAAATGCCCGAACTCTATAAATATTCATAGTATATGGCGTGCGGGCCTTTCGACTTGCGGCATTCATGATGACGTAGAAGTGCTGCTTGAGGGCAACTTCGGGCACGCTCTCTTTTGACGCAACGTACTGGACTTGATCATTGTGCCAGAACGTGAGCTTCATAACGTTTGGATCGAAACTTGCGCCGAAGCGATGCTTTTGGGTGCGATCAATTTTGGAGTTAGATAGATTTGGGGAGCTGCGGATCTTGTTGTAATTTGGCCATTTGCCATGCCAATGGATTGCCGTTGCCATCGGTCCAGGGGCAAACCCCCCCTCATCGATGTCGATTTCGAGCCATCGTTCAAAGCCTGGTTCATCGGGCGGATAGCTATCTTCTCGGCGGGAGTTATGCTCGATTGGCATTAGCCAAACCGCGGGAAAATGATCCGGATCGTTGTCGGAAAGGCTTGTCTCAAATTCGACGTAGAACCCACGCTTTCCGATGAGTAGGGGTACTTTTCCCTCTCTCATATCTGTGGGTACTGTCGCTAGCACCCCCCCTAGCTTAAGCGACAACGAGCCGTCGGAGTTATCAACGTAAACTGATGCATCTGGCAAAGACGTTTGCCACCACACGCCATTGAAGAGGGGCTTCGAAAGGTCTCGTCCGTTCATCGCGATATCCGAACGGCTTGGACAGAGATCGAAGGCGACCGTTCTGTAATTTAGTACTTGCGCACCCCGCGGGACCGGCCTTTCCTCGCAAGCCATCGACGGTGCTGATGCGGCGGACGCGATCAAAGTAACGACAAGCAAGTGTCTCGCAATTTTCATCAATCCCCCAATGGGCACCAAAGGAAAACGCCGATGCCTAAGCACCGCTTGACGATCTAAGGTTTCGCCGAGAGTAGGTTCGGGAGAGAGTGAATTGGCGGACCCGGCAGAATCTCAACTGGTCTATCTTTAGGCCCGCAGAAGCTTTGGATGCAATTAGGAGCACGCAGATAGAGAATGGATTTCCGATGGCAATCAAGTATCTATTAAAAACTGATTGGAACATCGCAAAGATCAGACTGTAAAAGACTAACTGATACAGATGATCCCCCGCGAGTTGACGTCGATAGGAGCGCGCAATAAGCGAGACAAAACTGAAAAGAATTACTGCCGTCAGGAAGATTCCAGACTCGACTGTCAAATTAATATAAGAATTCTCCGTCGGGAAGCCCATATTACTAATGGTTGCGGAGCGCAGACCACTACCAATAAAGATCTGCCAAGTTCGGCCAGCAATATAATCGATACCCTGCTGCCATAGCTCAAAGCGGCCTGTTCCTCCGGATTCCAAGCCGCGTCTCTTCGAATCGAGATCAAGCATTTCAGTTGCGTACGGAAGTATGCGGTCGGAGAAAACGACGACGATAATTAGCGCCGCAAAGCCGGCGAAGAGAAGCCGGATCAATGATGCGCTTTGAGTGATAACTCGAACTGCTCCATAGACGAGGAGGGTTAGGGCTACCGCAAGAATGCCCCCTCGTGCAGAGGCAACGATCATAATTGCTAAGCAGAGCACGACAACAGATATCCGGAAGAGTTTGTCTTGCCCCCACAGGCTGAAACGAGAATTGGCGATCATCACGATGAAGCCGCCATAGACGAACCCGGCCAAATTGGGGTGCATGTCAAAAGGAGCCTGCCGCAACTCCCAACGTTTTAGCGCGCCCGGCATCAGCGCTGAAAACAAAGTGCCGCCGAAGACAACCAAAACGATGGCCAAGACAGCAACGATTGACAGTTGTATGCAGGCGATCAGTTCGTCATCGTTGGTGTGTTGAGCAATGATCATTATTGATACGTATGTAACTAAGAAGACGCTCGTGTGCAGAAAGACGTAAGTCTCTTGTGAAAGAACGGCAACAAAATATGATAGGAAAATAGAAAAGAGCATCACCGCATCGAATTGGCCGATGACTATTGCTCTGAAGGGATCGGCGGCAAGAAAGAAGATCGCGGCCATTGTGACAAGACCGACGCCGGCCAATTGGAAGATGACCGCGTTCTGCTCGTCGTTTGAGAACATCAATGCGACTACTGAGCCACAAAGCAACATATGGCGAAATCCGAACCGCCACTTGCTTTGTCTCCGTGAGGAGTTTCTGAATGCTACTAAGCGCCGAGTTGGGCGTAAGGGCGCGAGACCACCTTGGTGAAGCTCAGGCATGCAGACCTTCGTTATCCTTGAGGATCAGATTCTATGCGGAGGCCGGTGAGTTTGGTGAGGACACGCCTTGCTTCTTGAGCGTCCGACAGCCCGGCAATTTTGCTATTTAGCTCGAATGCCCTCGCTCCGACGAGAAATCGATACCAGTACCCTTGGAGAAAATGATAGATTAGCCCTTCTCTGCCGTCTAAGAAGCCGAGCCTTAAAATATATCTATATAGAAAATAGCCCAAGGAACTTAGTGGAAATGGAATTCGATTATAGATTTCATCTTTGATGAGACGTTTCAATGCTGCTTGACCGGAGCTATTTCCAGAGGTGAGTGATGAGCGTGTGTCAAGAAATTTAAGCTTGGCATTGAGAAGTTCGACTGCTTCTCGGGTCGCGTACCCGTTGTGCTTGTCAATGAAATGACTCAAGCTGCGTAAATTCCAATCAGCGAAATTTCCAGCTAAGGTCACCGTTTTGCCGTGCAGCACTGCGACATGCTCGTCCATCCATCGATCTTCGACTCGCGCACACCCGCGCCGCCAGATTCTCAGCATTACGAGCGGATAACGATCGCCGTGTTTGATCCAGCGCCCCATAAAGATATGCTTGCGCTTCAGATTGATACCCGTGACCTCGGGACCAAGCTGGGGAAGCTTGGACTGTATTTCCTGGATCAACTCTGGTTCCAGAACTTCATCTGCATCTAGCCGCATGATCCAGTTGGAGGACAGTGCGGCATTGTCTAGGGCCCAGTTGAACTGTTTGGCTTGGTTGACAAACTTGTTTTGCAGGACAGTGGCTCCGAGCGAGCGCGCGATCTCGACCGTCTGATCTGAAGAATAGCTGTCAATGACGAATATGTTGCGCGTTAACTTTGAAACGGTCTGGATGGCTCGCGCAATATGAACCTCCTCATTGTACGTGAGGATCACGACGTCGATCGAGCCGAGGGCTGTCACAGGGGCTTGGTTCATTGCACAAACGACGCGGGTCGGGGCGTGCCCTCGAAGAGATGATCAAAGATCTGGAGAAGGTAGCTGGCGCCACTCTTCTGAGTTAGGTGACCCATTGCCCATTCGCTGCGTGCCTTTCTGAATTCTGGCCTGTAAAGCTCCTTATTTATCATGCCGTCTATGGTTCGAGCGAATTGCTTGCTATCGAGTTCGTTTACCACTGCTCCTCTCGTCTCCTCGGCCAGGCACATCGAGGCCCCCACCTTTGATGAGGTGACCACCGCCGCTCCCGCCATAAGTGCCTCGCTGACGACCGCTCCCCAGCCATCATCCATTGTGATGGAAGGCAAAACGAGTATGTCCGTCATCGATAGAAAGTAGGGCACTTCGTTCATTTTGATTGGGCCGAGATACCGAAGATTGCTGAGGGACTTCTCAGCTTTGAGGACCAGCTCGGAGCAGCTTCCGTGACCAGCAACATAGACACTGGCGCCGTGGGTGAGCTCATTCATTGCTTCAACGAATAGGTGTATTCCCTTGAGTTTCTCGAGACGGCCGAGGAAGGAAATTACGGGGCCGGCGGATCTGCTGACTTCAAAGCTGCTCCCCGCAGCGATCGGTGGCGGCAGGAAGTAGGCAAAAGGGAAAATGCGCTTGGATGGATAGCCAGACATTTGAAACCAGTCTGGGCCATGCGCTCCTATTGCAAGTACGAATGCTGCATTTCTCCGAAGGCTGCTCTCGGTGGCCCAGGATTGGGCCAGGCGAGCAATGCCTCCCAATCCCTCAAAAACGCGCGGCTCGTGCAAGATTCCAAATCTCCGCTTATGCGCAATAACTGCTCGCAGTCCTTCAACAATGCACGGGATTCGGCGCAGCCCGGAAAATATATGAATGGAGTCTGTCGGGGAACTCACCACGAGAGCCCGTATCTCTTCGGGTGTGGGCCCCACTATGATCGGTGCATCTTCGCGGAGCTCGGTCTGCCAACCTTGGGCTTGTCGCTTTTTGCCCAATTCCTTCTGAGCGATGAACGTTACTTTGGAAACCCGCTCGTGACGCAGGAGTTCGTAGAACAGAGGCAGCTTGTGTGGGGACGTTTCCGGCTCCCACAGGTAGATTGTGTAGCGCTTGGACATGATCAATTTTCTAAGCAGTAAGTTGTCGTTAGGTGGAGGGAGCTGCAGCTTCCACGTCTTGAACAATGTTGCGAATCTTCAACGGACGGCACGGATTGCCAGCGCAAATGTGCCACGCGGGCAAGTCTTTCGTGACGAGGGAGCGAGCGCCGACCACAACACCGTCGGCTATATTGACGCCGGGGAGGACCATGCACTCTGCAGAAACCCAACAGTGATCTCCGATCGAGATCGGGGCTGTCACTAGTGGTCTTAATAGGCTCGTCACGTCGTGCGAGCCGGCGCACAAGAAGCTGCGCTGGCTTACGGCCACCTTCGAACCGATCGATATCTTTGCCATTGTGTAGCAATCGACATCGTCACCTAAAACGGAATATTGCCCCATCTCGAGATTCCATGGAGCCCAAACAAAGCAGGAGGGGGCTATCAACGATCCCTCACCTATCTTGGCTCCGAACATCCGGAGGAGTGTTCTTCTCCATCCGTTCAGAATGCCCCGAGGAGTTGGCCGGAACACGACCGTCCAAACGATGTTCCACACCAGCCTGCGTAGCTTGAGGCCACGAGCCATTGTATCGCGATACTTGTATCGCTCCCAACTCGTCATTTTACTGTCGCGCAGATCTGGTGCCGCAGATAGTCTTCACCGACCCGCTTCAATTCGAGAAGCTTGCCGGCGCATCCTTCCCAGTCGACCGGTTCGTTAATCAACTTCTTTATCGCCGCAGGATCATCGCCGGAGACAAGCCTTGATTCCAATCCAAGCTCGTGTAGCAGATTAATCGCTCGATCGTTGGAAGGCGATTTGGTGCCGGGCAGTCTAACCACAATGAAGGGCTTTCTTAGGAGTACGCTGAAGACTGCGCCATGGAATGAGTTGGTCACGACGAACTTCGCGTCGCGCATGGCAGCGAGCCACTCGGAAGGCGACGAATAGACCGTGCTGCCGATCTCCCGCCACCGACGATGCGCATTGAACGGAGATTTAATGCTGCAATCGAGTTCGTTACTGACGATGGTGGCCGCGCTCCGGATTTTATTACCAGTGCGCAGGGCATAGCAGAAGACGTAACTCTCGACTGAGACCGGAATATTTGCATACAACGGACTGAAGTCGGCCAAGAGTATTGTGGGATCGGGGGCACGATTAGGTTTGCAGCCCAGGATCTTGGCCACGAAGTCCTCCCCACTCTTTTCTCGAACTGAGATCGCATCAAGAGCGCCAAGGTACTTTAGAAATTGCGGTTCTGCCGGGTCTCCGGCTAGATCTCGACCAAAGCTTGCTGCGTAGGATATGCGTCTTGTCGCTTTAGTTAGGGAGGGGAAATAGGCAAAATAGGTGGGGTCCAGTCCGCGCTGCGCGGATGGACTCCAAATTTGGTCGCTTCCGCAAATTATCAGGTCGAAGCGTCCTTCCGCCGAACTTAGGAAGCGTTCGACGTCTATCTGTGTGCGTAGAGGGATCCCCTTCACACCCAGCATGTTTCTTCTGAACTCTTCAAATAAAAGGCTCTGCCTCTTGTTGCCAAAAAGAAAGCGGCGGAACGCTGATAACTTGAGGAAGGCAATCTTTGCATTTGCTTTGAAGGTCCTGAGGTCTGCTCCGAGGACGAATGCTCCGCCTTGCTCGACATGCGTAGGATGATAGTTGATGAACTCCGCTGAGACCCCTGATCGCAGAAGCCATTCCCTCAGCCCGTAGGCCTGCATCAGCGCCCCGTAGTTGTCGCTGAAGTGAAAGGTGAGGATGCCAATGTGCGGCTTCGGTCGCACGGATAGGTGCGTTGTGTGCGTGTCAATCTGCTCCAAGTGCCTGCTCGTCCCTATCTTGCCGCGGCGTTGCGCTAATATGCTGAGCGCTGCCCAAATCCGATTAGCAATGTGCGGATCGCAATTGAGACATCCAGCCACAAGTTCCAGTTGTTGATGTACCACAGATCATACTCCACGCGCTTCTGCATCATGTCGAGCGTGCGGGTTTCTCCGCGGTAACCATTAACCTGGGCCCAGCCGGTGATGCCGGGCTTGACGTGGTGGCGGAAGGCGTAGTTGCCGATGATCTGCTCATATTCGGTGTTGTGGGCGGCCGCGTGCGGGCGGGGGCCGACCAGCGACATGTCGCCCTTGAGCACGTTGAGAAGCTGCGGCAGCTCGTCGATCGAGGTCTTGCGCAGCCATTTGCCGATTCTCGTGACGCGCGGGTCGTTCTTCTGCGCCTGGACGATGGTCGGGCCGTCCTCCAGCACGCGCATGGTGCGGAATTTGAAGATCTTGAACGCGCGCCCGCCAAAGCCGTGGCGGGTCTGACGGAAGAACACCGGACCCTTCGAGGTCAGCTTGATCAGGAGCGCGGTCACCAGCATCACGGGCGCGAACACCAGCAGCGCAAAGCTCGCCCCGACGAGATCCAGCGCCCGCTTGAGCGCACGTTCGCGAAAGGTCAGCGGAGCGCGGCGCAGCTCGGCGGTGAAGGTATTGCCTGTGCCGACCAGCGGATAGCGCAGGAAGCGCGCCGTGTTGGCGTCCGGCACCAGATGCACCGGGACGGGGAGGATCTTCAGCGCGTCCAGAATGCTGTCGATCGCGTGCTGCCGGCTCCAGTTCATCAAGAGGAAGACGTGCTCGATCCGGTTCTCGCGCGCATAAGTGATCAGCTCCTCGAAGCGCGCCGCCTGCGAGGAGAGCAGCAGCGGCGAGGCGAGCTCCTTGGCGGGAATCTCCATGACCCGCATCAGGCGGTAGCCGTGCTGGCCGAGGTCGTCGACCGCGTTGGACGAGGTGGCAAGGCCGAACTCGGCGATCATGATCGCGCGGCCGTTGGCGAAGGCGCCGGTGCGTAAGCCATGCGCGGTCCAGCGCGCGGCTGCGGACTTCCAGGTCAGGAGAACTGCGAGGCCGACCAGATAGAACGAGATCGTAGCGCCGCGGGAGAACTCTTCGCTGACCTTCATCGTGAAGGCGATCGCGAGCAGGGCGCCGAACAGCCCGGTCCACGTCGTCAGTGTCATCCGGAATGTGCGTGGCAGGTCGGTGATAATTTTAAGGCGGTAGCCCTGCTGCACGATCGTTAGCAGGATGAAATTTATTGCAACCAGAACGCTCGCCGCCGCATAGACATCTGCCTTGCCGACCACGCCCACGCTTGCCAACAGATAGCCGACCGCGCAGCCGATCCCGCTGGCCACGATTAGCGCCGCATCGACCACAGCCATCAGCCGCTCGACAGCTACAGGTCGCAGCCAGCTCGGTGTAAACCCTCCAGCTGTCGACGCAGATTGCTCTATCACGCGAATTTCCGTCGCAGAATCAGGGACGGGCACCGGTCGAGTGGAAAGAATTGTCATCCTGACAAACCCATTGATGCAAAATTCATTTACCCGAACTAGCCGTGCTATCGGTCGAAATCGCTGTTAAAACAAGGCGAAGAAAAAATTAACCTTACCCCACAAGCTGCATTGTAGCCCATCTCGCCTCGACTGATATGTTAAATTTCACAACTTGTTAGGAAGATCTCGTTGCCTCGTACCCAGTCCCGGCGGCGAACCCAGTTGAGACGCAATCGATACTTGGCCATTGGCCTCGCCGCCGTGGCGCTGGTTGGCACTGTTCTTTTGATTCTGCGACCCGACGTGGCTCCCCTGCGTGAGCCGGCTGCCTCTCGTACCGCGGTGGTCAAGCTCTCGCTGGATGGTCAGTATAGCGCGCGGTTTGCGGGCGAACTTGCTGCATCTCAGCAGGGTTATTTCTCCTCCCGCATTGAGGTGGCGCCCCAGCCCGACCCTGACTTCGTCCAGACGATTGCACGCCAACATGCCATCGGCGTGACGAGCGGCCAGAAGTTCCTGCTTGCGAGCTGGGGCGGCGTCCCCGTGACTGCATTTGCTGCAAGCTTCCTCGATACCTCCGTCGCGATTTTCACGCTCGAAAGCTCGGGATTGCGGCGTCCGGCCGACCTGGTCGGAAAGCGGGTCGGATACCGTAGGGCGAGTGAGGGCGACGTCGTTTTCGACGCCATGATGGCGCAGCTCGGGCTTCCCCGCAGCCAGATCACCAAGGTGCCTGACCGCGACAGCTTCGAGGCTCTGCGGGCCGGTGAGGTGGATGCGATCATCGCCGCCATCGACGAGCAACCGGATCCCTCCAGTTCGACGTTCACGAAGCTGAATGTCATCAAACCGCAAGACTACGGCATCCATGTTCCTGGCTTGGTCTACTTCGCGAGTAACGCTCTCGTCCATGAACAGCCATCCATGATTGCCGATGTCCTTCAGGGCCTCATTCGAGGATGGCAATTCACCTACGCGGACTATGCACGGAGCGTGCCCGTTCTGGCCGGCGCCGGACCGGCCAAGCCGAATTCAGAGCGGCTGAAATTCGAACTGCAGCAGCTACGTCCGCTCGTGTTGCCGACAGGGGGGCGCATCGGCGATTACGACGAAAGCCGTTGGCGGACGCTTCGGGACATTCTCCTCTTCGCCAAACTGGGCGAAGAGGACGTGCCGCTGGCCCAGACCGTCAACTATCAGTTCCTTCGAGATGTGTACCGACGTTCACCCGACCTTGCTGCCCCGGGCGCCTGGAGCGAGAAAAAATAGGACCAAGAAGCCACAGTTGCGCGCCATATCGCTACAAAGGGCCTCCCCAAGCTCCGGCGTCGGTTGCCTTTTTGGCCCTAGCCTTGGTAATCTAGGCTTTACTATTTAGGCTGGTTCGCGGTGGTTCTCGGGTTGCGGCCTCCTGTTGGGGGCGCGGGGAATGGACCGAATTCGCGGAAGCGAGGAGCTGTTTGGGATGTTTAAGACCTTGATGCGAGCAGGCCTTTTGGCCGCCACCGTTTCCTTCTGTGCGGCGAGCGGAGCAAGCGCGGCGATGCAAATGCCGGTGCCGGCGGCCCTCCTGACGGGTGCAAGCCAGGCGACGCCTGTCACGTTCTGGGCGCAGCCTTACCCATATAGATATGTGCCGGCGCGCCATTGCCCCTTGGTGCGGGTCGAGACGCCCTATGGCTGGTATATGGACCGTGTTTGCGCGCCCGTCGGCCCTGTCCTGCGTCGGGCATACTGAGCTTCGGCTGACCTAAGCGGCGAGCGCCGCTTTTTAGAAGATTTACAAGGCAGCCGCACAGCTCATGCGGCTGCCTTGCTCATTTTTGTTTCGCCGCGTGCTGCTCTTTTGTGCGCGCAGCACGGGTTCATCATGAATATCTTTGTCGGGCCGGGATAGGCTGTTGCATGGTGAAGATTGTGTTACCAGTTTGGCGGGGCTGCATCGGCAGCGTGATTGCGTAGTGCGGCGGCAGCCGGATCTCACGGAAGTGACGAGCCGGCCTATCCAATGCCGGTAGAGGATACGATGACAGGGGTTTCAACCTACGATCTCACGGGCAAACGTGTCTTTGTCGCGGGTCACCGCGGCATGGTCGGATCGGCTGTCGTCCGAAGGCTTGCGTCAGAGAATTGCACCGTGCTGGTCGCCGATCGGCGTGAGCTTGATCTCACCAAGGAAGAGCCCACGCTGAAATGGCTCGAGGCGAATCGTCCCGAGGTCGTGGTCCACGCGGCGGCAAAGGTCGGTGGTATCGCAGCCAACAATAATTTTCCGGTCGACTTTCTCTGCGACAACCTTGCAGTGGAGCTGAACGTCATTCGCGCGAGTCACGCGATCGGCGTGCAACGCCTGCTATTCCTCGGCTCGTCCTGCATCTATCCCAAGCACGCCAAGCAGCCGATGGCCGAAAGCGAATTGTTGACCGGTCCGCTGGAGCCGACCAACGAGTGGTATGCAATCGCGAAGATCGCCGGCCTCAAGATGTGCCAGGCCTTTCGTCGGCAATATGGCGATGATTTCATCTCGGTCATGCCGACCAATCTCTACGGCCGCGGCGACAATTATCATCCCGATCATAGCCACGTTCCGGCGGCCCTAATACGGCGCTTCCACGAAGCCAAGCTTGCCAAGGCCCCGACCGTCACTGTGTGGGGCACGGGCACGCCGCTCCGCGAATTTCTCAACGTCGAGGATTTTGCAGATGCCTGCGTTTTCCTTCTGAAGAACTATTCGAGTGACCTGCCGATCAATGTTGGCAGTGGCGACGAATTGTCTATTGCCGAATTCGCGACAGCAGTCGCGGACGTCGTAGGCTATGGAGGCAAGCTCGCATTCGATACTTCCAAGCCTGACGGAACACCACGCAAGTTGCTGGATAGCTCGAGAATCCGAGGGCTTGGTTGGCAGCCGAAGGTTGCTCTGCGGGCCGGCCTCGCAGCGGCCTACGCAGATTATCTCCAAGGCCACGGACGTCATCTGGAAGTCGGCGCGACGCGCTGAGTAGACTACTTAGATTGCAAGACCTTTTTTATTCTGAAGTTTGAATTGGGGCGGGCTTTATGCGCATTCTCTTGGTCGGCATCAATTATGCCCCCGATCTGATCGGTGTGGCGAAATACAATGCCGAGCTCTGCGACAGTTTGGTAGCCGAAGGTCATGAAGTCAGAGTGATTACGGCGCCTCCCTATTATCCGGCCTGGAAGATCCCCCCCGCGTTCAAATCGTCGTACTTCAGATCGAGAGATATCAACGGCGTTCGAGTAACACGGACACCGATTTATGTGCCCAGACATCCCTCGGGCGCAAAACGGTTGGTCCATCACGCTTCGTTCGCGCTCACCAGCGCGGCGCCGGTTCTTTTTGAGGCGCTATCCTGGCGGCCCGACGTCATGATCGCCGTCGCCCCATCACTAATGTCGGCTGCCTTCGTCTCTTTCGTCGCTCGCCGCGTCGGCGCCAAATCATGGCTTCACGTGCAGGATTTCGAGGTGGATGCGGCGTTCGATCTTGGTTTGCTGCGAAATCCGTCTCTGCGAAAGTGGATGCTTCGAGTAGAAGCGGCGATCCTCAAATCGTTTGACAACGTTTCAACCATCTCTCAAGCGATGGTAGAACGGTTGAGGATCAAGGGTCTGAGGCCCGACAGAACCGCCGAAGTGAGAAACTGGATCGACACCACCGCGATCTGTCCGGACTCTCGCGCGACCAAATACCGGCAGGAGCTAAACTTTGGCGAGGACGATATCGTTGCACTCTATTCTGGAACGATGTCCAACAAGCAAGGCCTTGAACTCGTGATCGAGGCTGCGATTGGCTTAGAGAAAAGTCATCCGCATATTCACTTCATCCTTGCTGGCGAGGGGCCTGATAAAATGAGGCTCAAGCGGCTTGCTGCCGGACATCGCAATATCCACTTTCTAGGGCTTCAGCCCAATGACAGCTTCAATCAGTTGATGGCCACGGCCGATTTCCATCTGATTCCGCAGAAGGCCGAGGCCGCCGATCTGGTGTTGCCCTCGAAACTCGGCGCGATCTTCGCATCTGCCCGGCCGGTCATTGCAATGGCTGAGGAAGGCACCGGCCTCGCGGCGGAAGTCACGAATGCGGGTCTTGTGATTCCACCGGGAGATTCATCGGCTCTTGAGCTTGCAATTTGCCAGCTTAGTGAAGCGCCGGCTCTCCGCGAGCGCTACGGCGAAGAAGGAAGAAAGCGAGCCCTTGATCGTTGGGACCGACGCACGATCGCACGTCGGTGGTCGGAGGCTATGACAGGGCAGGGCAATGCGACAGGGCAGACGAATGTCGGCCTGACCGGCGCGGCCAACGATATTGGGATTCCGGTGGAGGATGCCGTTCGGTCGCCCTGAGGCATTCGACCGCAGTTGGATGCAGTGATGTCGTCCAAAGAAATGAGCGCCGCGATGGGTGCTCATTTGCTTGGCGTGGTCGCCTTACTGACCGATCTACAAGAACTACTCGTGTCGCGGATAATATCTAAACCCGTGCTGCTTGATGAGTTCGTCGCGCTTTGCGGCTTCGAGATCTTCCTTCATCATTTCTCGAACCAGGCTTTCGAACGACGTCTTGGGCTCCCAGCCGAGTTTCTGCTTGGCCTTTGATGGATCACCAAGAAGCGTCGCGACCTCGGTGGGGCGGAAATAGCGGGGATCGACGGAAACGACGCACTTGCCCGTCTTGACGTCATATCCTTTTTCTTCGACGCCACTTCCTTCCCAGCGAACTGTCATGCCGACCTCGTTGGCAGCGACATTGACGAAATCTCGGACAGAATGCTGCACGCCGGTAGCAATCACGAAATCCTCCGGCTTATCCTGCTGCAGCATCAGCCATTGCATTTCGACATAGTCACGCGCGTGTCCCCAATCGCGCAGGGCGTCGAGGTTGCCGAGATACAGCCGTTCCTGCAGGCCCAGATGGATCCGTGCCAAAGCTCGCGTGATCTTCCGAGTGACGAAGGTCTCACCGCGGACGGGAGATTCGTGGTTAAAAAGGATCCCGTTGCAGGCATACATGTCGTAAGCTTCGCGGTAGTTGACCGTGATCCAGTAGGCATAAAGCTTGGCGACCGCGTACGGTGAGCGCGGATAGAAAGGCGTGGTCTCCTTTTGCGGGATCTCCTGGACCAAACCATACAGTTCGGATGTTGACGCTTGATAGAAGCGCGCCTTCCTCTCCAAACCGGTAATGCGCATTGCCTCGAGGATGCGCAAAGTGCCGAGGGCATCGGAATTCGCCGTGTATTCCGGTTCCTCGAATGAAACGGCAACGTGGCTCTGGGCTGCGAGATTGTAGATTTCGTCTGGCTGCACTTGGCCGACGATCCGAATGAGGCTGGAGGAATCCGTCAGATCGCCGTAATGAAGCCGGAAGGGCGGATCGGGCTCGTGCGGATCCAAATAAAGATGATCAATTCGGTCCGTATTGAAGAGGGAAGTCCTGCGCTTGATGCCGTGGACCTCGTATCCCTTCTGCAGAAGAAGTTCGGCCAAATAGGCACCGTCCTGGCCGGTGACGCCGGTAATAAGTGCTCGTTTCTTTGTCATAACGATCCCAAAATGGAGATTTGTGGTTACACGAAATTGACTTGGTTAGGGAGGGTGAAACAGAACCAAAATCAAGCTTAGATTAACGGCATTTTCCTGCAGCGGGCAAAAGACCTCCGACAGACGTGTGTGCGAGGTCTCAGTGGAAACTCCCACCGTGTTCAGCCCAAGACGCAGAGAAAGAGCAGGATTGGATATGATGACAGCTTTCAGGCTTGGCCTGATAGTTTACCAGCAGTCTGGCCAGACGGTGTACATGTCCGCTTTGGATTCGAATTAGATCCCGCGCGCGGGGGTTGTGCCACTGGCTTCGGGATTTCAGATTGTCCGCACAATCTGAGGGACCCGAGTAAACCATGCGCACGCTGTCATGCGGCATTTCGTGCCGAGGCGGGAAAATCGGCCAGAGCAATTTTAGACAAGATGATCGTATCAGCCGGGAGGGACATTGCCCATTGATCGGCGCGCCGAATCGTCGAAGATCAGGGCGGGCTGGAGGCAGAGCCGAAGGAAGGCTAATGCCAAGAACTCTCCCAGAGCAACTGGATCAAGTTGAACGCGACATAAGAATGTACATACAGTTTGATCAAGAAGAGAAAGATCGGTTCAATCGCGAGTCTTACTTGTGGACTGCAGAGGATCGCATCGAGTGGCAGGAGACACAATCGAACAATGCTCAACGGCTCCGAGAACTGCGCGAGGAGCGTGACAATTTGCGCAGCCGGCTGGGCCGATGAAGCGACAGTCGGATGAGGAAGTGAAGCTAACATCTATTACACGGGCCTATAACGTTGTCTTCCCCCCAGTTGCAATTCATTGCTCAAGCTAGAGATACTGCCGGAGCACCTTTACCTAGACATACTCACCCAGACCTACTCGCCCTGGCGACTGCGTCGTCCCATGGCAGTTGCGGCGGGAATATCTCGCTCAGGGACGCGGTGAATGCCTTAACGTTTGATTGCTTCGTCGGTCTTCCGGGCCATTGCGCGGTGATTTTCGATCTTGGGACGCCAGCGCTGGAAAAATATACGTGTGCGGAAGCTGGCTGACGCTTCTTATGGTTGCATGAAGACGAATTGACGGACCGGTGAAAGGCTGCCCTTCTAGTTCGAATTGCGCTGTTCGGCTCAATTCCGAAAGCTAACATCGCAGTCCTGTGAGCGAAGGGCGGCCACGGGCCAATTCCGGACATGAGGCATTGCGAAGAATCCGGTTCTCACACGGGTTCGGCGCCGTTCAAAGTGCGATCCGACTGAAATTGTCCTTGAGCGTAAGTCTGAATAGGGGGCACGAGCTCCATGACCAAAGCTCTCAACGCGGCCTGCGCAGCGGTCCATTGAGGAAGCGCTGATTCCTGATCTCGCGAAGGAGCAGCATGCGCTTGGTTTGTGCTGCGTTGAGCAGCCCCTCGAACAAGACCAGGACCTCGCGCGCCTGAACGTAGACTTCGGTGGTGATGCCGCGTTGGTCGAAGCCATAGGTCGCAAGCCGCGCCTCGATCTCGGACGCCGCGACGGGATCACACCGCCAGCTCAGGGCATTTTGTAGCGTATAGGTTTCGGCCTCCGCTTCGAACTCGGGATCAATTCCGACCATGTCGATGCGCCGCAGCGCCGCCTCAACCGCCTTTTGGCGATAGGTCTCAAGCAATTTATGCCGCAGCATGCGGTAGCGCTGGATGTCCCAGGACAGCTCGGCGACGTCGATGGCGAGCAGCCACTCGATGGCGGACCGCGGCGCGAGGTCGGCAAAGATCGCCTGCTGGAGTGCCTGGTAGTGTTCGAGCTGTTCGCCCGGCAGCAGCAGGGGCGGCGGCGCCAAGGACTCAAACTCGACCGGCAGCGCCGTGGCGGTAAGCTCGCGCGCGGTTTGGAACAGACCGTTCATCCGGCGGCCTCCGAATCCAGGTTTGCCGCAAGCGACGCGGCGCCGACGGCGACGTTGGCGGGATCGTGGACGGGGCTCGCCGTCCACAGCTCCTGCGCCACCGGCAGCGGCGCGATCTGCAGGTTGGCCCACCACGCCCGTTCATTGCCATGCTGATGCAGCTCCTGGTGATGCTCGCGGCACAGGGGGACAGTGAACTCATCGCTGACCTTGCGGCCGAGCGCCCGGGCTTGAGCGAATTTCAGATGATGGGCATCGCACGGGGTTTGCCGGCACACCAGGCAGGGCTGCCCCCTAACAAACGACAGGTGCGTCTTGCTGCGTTTGCGGGGCGGCTCCTTGGGATAGGCGAGCCCGGCCTCAGGTAGCGTTGGCTGCAGCGCGGCCTCGGCGTCAGCAGCAGGTGCTGCGGGCAGGCTTGGCGTGCCGTTCAAGTCGGGCGTCTGCTCGGCCTGAGCACGGCCAGCGTCCTCAAGCTTGGCCTGATAAGCTGCCTCGACGTGCCGGGCATCCGGCTCCTGCAGGCTGTTCTTGAGCGGGAGGCTCGCCATGGCCCAGCTGAGCAGATCGGTGCTGGCAGGCAGCGCTTCGAGCTGGCGCAACAGCTGCTCCCGGAGTGCGGCGGACTCGCCCGGCCGCAGCACCGGGGCACGGTTGAGAGCGCCCTTGCCGGGCGAGGCCTTGAGGTTAGGTGGTGCAGGGGAACCGGCGGCCGTAACCGGGGCGTCCAGATCATCCTCGCCGGCAATCCCGACCAGCGCGAACAGGGCGTAGCGTCGCGCGTAGGTGAGTGCCGCACCCATGCGATGCGGCGCCTCGATGTCCCGTGCGGCGCAGACCGGCCAGTCCGAGGAGATCCACTCGCCCGAGGAATGGGCGAGCAGGGTGGTGAGATGGATGTGGCCGGTGGTCTGTTCGACCCGGGTGGTCTGGATGGCGGCGATCTCCTGCTGGCTCAGCGTCTTGCGCACGATGTCGAGGCCGCTCGCCAGCGAGGCGTAGCGAAAGGTGCGGTCGTCATCGCGCAGGAATGGCGAGCGGATCTGAGCCGTCAGAGTCTTTTCCGGATTGGTCAGTTCGGCTTGCGCGCGGGCCAAGGCTGCTGCGATCGCGCCGATATGCTCACTGGCCTGGTGCATGGACGGCCTCCATCTCGACCGGATCAAAGCTGACGGCGCCGGCCTTTGAGCGCTTGGCGCGAACGCCGTGGCCAAACGCCTCCTTGGCATCCTCCGGCAGCAGCTTCTTGAGCTCGGTCTTGGCCAGCTCATGCTCGGCATGGGCCTCTCGGGTGCGCAGATAGGTCGCCGCGCATTCTGCCCAGAGATTGGAGGCGGTCATGTCGACGACCTTGACGGCGGCAAGCCGCGGCCGTGGGGTCTCGATCCCAAACAATAGCGGCGGCTCGCCGCTCTGCACGCAGCGCCAGAATTTCTTTTCCGCGGTCAGCAGCAGGTGCTGATAGAGCGGGTCGGCATGCACGGTGATCTCGACCCATTTGCCGCCGCCGGTGATGATCGAGAGCACGGCCGAGCGCGCCGCCACCACCCACATGTTGTGCTGCAGCTGCGCCATGTGCTTGTCGGCCGCCGCCTCTTCAGTAAAGGCCCAGGGCAGCATGAACTTGGCCTCGAACACCGCGCCGGTCGGCGCGACGATGCCGTCCAGGGTAGCTGCCATCCAGGAATGGACGGGGTGCCGCACCCGCTTCTGGATGTCGGTGATCGCATGCCCGGTGGCGCGCTGGTACCAGCTGCGGTTGAGGTCTTCGGTGGCACTGCCAAGCTGGACGATCAGGTTGCGCGACAAATCTTGCGGCGCGATCTCGCCGCGTTTTTCCCGCCACAGGCGCAGGAGCTCGTCCTGGTCCTGGCCCATGATGATGCGGGCGTCCGAGCCGCCGATGAAGGCGCGGCGGTCGTGGCGGTTGAATGTGATGACGGAGTGGGGCGCCGCGGCGCCGTCGGATGCAATCGTGCTCACCGGTCTCTCCTGGGTTGACGCGGCTTGCCGCCGCACCACCAAAAGCCCCGCCACTGCGAGGGGAGAGACCGGGACCAAGGGCCCGCCGGCCGGTTTAATGATTAACGCTCCTTTTGCGCGGGAATGCCAGTCCTTTCTGCAGCAAAATCGTTGTTCTATGGGTCTGAAAACCCTTGATCTCTCAATGCGTTGGAGCGAGCTTTCGGCCGCCACGATCAGCATCGGCCGAGGGCCTCGGACATGGCGTCCATTCGACAAATCAAAGCCAATCGCGGCAATGCGAAGCGCAGCACGGGGCCGAAAACGGCGGCCGGAAAGACGAGGTCCAGCCGCAATGCGCTGCGCCATGGGCTGGCGCGGAGCATTATCAGCGATCCTGCCGAGGTGGAGAATCTTGCCGTCGCGATTGCTTCGGGGCTCCGGCATCCGATCACGCCCGATGCGGCGACGGCGCTGGCACGCTCCAAGCTGGCGCTGCTGAGGATCCGCAGCCTGCGGCAGGCGATGTTAGGCGCGCTTTTGACCGGCCCGTTGGCGGCAGATCTGAAAGGCCTTCAAGGCCTGGAGCGCTACGACCGGGCTGCTTTGGTGCAGCAGAGGCGGGCGCTTCGCTTGCTCAGCCTCGAACGAGGTTGAGCCTGGTCACTTGGCTTCGTTCTGCACTTTCGGTCGAATGGCCCTGTGGTGCTGCGGCAAAGCTCCTCCACTGCGTACCGAAGGTGATGGGCTTAGCGCCTGGGCTGCTTCGGCGCCGAACCACGAGCCGACAGAAAGTCGCGAAACAACTTTAACGGATCAACGCCCAGCGCCTGGGCGATGGCGACAAATTCCACGACGTCGATCCGCCGTTCGCCGCCTTCGCATTTGGCGATGAACGATTGCGGCCGGCCGAGCTTCTTGGCCAATGCATGCTGGCGGATGCCGGCCTGCTGTCGCGCTGCGACAAGAAGTTCGATCAGGCGGGCATGTTGCGCGGATCTTAGGGACTTCTGCATGACCGCCGGGCCAGGGAATCGGCGGCGGTCAATTTGATCCCGAAGATGGATTATCCCAAAACTGGATAAATTTGGCGGCCCGAGCTATCAGTGGCGGCAGCTACGGGGCACCTGATGAAGGTTTCAGCGACAACGGTTCGGTACATCAAGCTCGGCGCCGGCGGCCGCTGGGAGAACAGCCTGGACCGCGCTGAGCTGCACTTCGGCTATGGTTCGGTCAGCCATGAACTTGCCGTTGACGGCAACCGGGCGAAGATCATCGCGCATCTGATTGCGCTGGGCCGATCGCCACAAGCGGCGGGGCGCGACGCGCAGGAAGTCGCCGACTTCTACGAATTGGACGAAAGGTGTCTTTGGATCACAATCGCGCGCGATCATTTGTGGTGGACGTTTGCGGAGCGAGAGGTCACCTGGGTCAAACCTGAACCAACGCGTGCAGGCGAACGCTTCAGGAAGGCCATCGCCGGGTGGCGCAACACCGACATCAATGGGACCCCGCTCAAAATAAATTCGCTGAGCACCAAGCTAACCAAGGTCGCAAGCTATCGTCGGACGATCTGCGCCGTCAAAGCGCAGGACTACCTGCTACGGCGGATCAATGGCATCGAAGAGCCGATCGTCGCAAAGGCGAGCCAAGCCCGAACCGCGCTGCTCGAGGTGACGATCGAGGCCCTGCAGCTGCTGCACTGGGCCGATTTCGAAACCCTTGTTGACATCATCTTTGCGCGCAGTGGCTGGAACCGGATCTCCGTGCTCGGCGGCACCAAGAAGCTGGTCGACCTCGAGCTGGAGCATGCGGTGATCAACGAGCGGGCAGCAGTTCAGGTCAAGTCTGCCGCCAGCCAAAAGACCTTGGATGCCTATATCCGCCGGATGGACGCCACCGAGCAGTTCGACCGGTTCTTCTTCATTTGTCATTCGCCAAAGGGGGCGCTGAGCGCCCCCGACGACCGCTCTGACATTCACGTCTGGACCGGTCGCGAGTTAGGTTCGACCATCATGCGGCTCGGGCTGCACGATTGGGTGATGGAGAGACTCACCTAGCCAACCGCGATCGATCAGAGACGACTCAGCGCGAGGCTGCACGCTGGGTCGCACAACATCGCAACTGGATCTTCTCCGGGCTACGGGAAAGAATCGTCAATCCCCTTGGCGCGGGTGAGGTCGGCCAGCGTGATGGCCCGCATCCGATTGAAGTCGGCCCTTATCTCCTCTATCGACCTCGCGTCATAATCGCGTTCGATCTTTGCACTTTCGATTTCGCGAATTTGCTCGGTCAGTTTCATTGTCATCCTCAAGACTTTCTCATTGCCCTTGACCGCGAGATCGACTACTCGCTTCACCAATACCTCGTCTGTCTGGATGCGCAATCGTTGTCCATCTTCGACAATGGTTCGCTTCCGCTTCAACTCGCGCGCAAAAAGTTCAATCAAAGAGAGACATTTTTTCGGCCTACCGCGTGGATTGCCGGACTGGCCGGGCTTGAAGCGTCGCTCTTTGGGAGGTTTTCCGTAACCAACTGAATAGTTTTCGGAGTTGCGCTTGGTCATTCCGCGCACCCCCGTTGCTGATCTGCGGCAATTTCGTCGAACAAGCGCCCGGTTTGGACGTGGACAGCGCTTTGGCCGGTGTGGCGCTGCCAGCGCCTTATCGCGACGTCAACGTAAAGCGGCTCTAGCTCGGTCGCATAGAGGCGCCGGCCGACCCTTTCGGCTGCCAGCAACGTCGAGCCGCTGCCCAGGAAGTTGTCCAAAACAATGTCATTGCGTTCTGTGCAGTCGAGGATTGCATCGGCGAGCAACTGAACCGGCTTCACAGTGGGGTGTAAGGCAAGCAGGTTACCTTCTTCGCCCCTCCGTTCGAAGCTATTGCATCCTGGATATTGCCATACGTTGGTTCTGAAGCGACCGTGTCGGCCAAGCTCGACGTTGTTGCGATGGGGCACCTTGCCGTGCTTAAAGACAAAGACCAATTCGTGCTGGCTGCGATAGAGTGATCCCATGCCAGCGTTTGATTTGACCCATGCGCATATGTTCTTGAGCTCGAGTCCAAATTGCGTAGCGGCAGCAAGAATCTCGGCGGAATGACGCCAATCCATGAAGATGTAGAGGAGGGATCCCTGGGAGAGGTGCTCGGTTGAGCGGCCAAGGTAGCCGTGCAGGAATGCGGTAAACTCCTCGTTGGACATTTCGCCGGACGCCATCGCAAACTCGGGGTGGCGAATGCGTCCTTTGCCTGAGACGTGCCCTTGAATAGGGAGGTTGAATGGCGGATCGGTGATCACGGCGCGGGCGCGTTCGCCGGCCATGAGGGCGGAAAATGAATCGGCATGAAGCGCGCTTTGGCACAATATCCGATGTGGTCCGGCTTGCCAGAGATCGTTGACAGCCGAAACCGTGGTCGGGAGAGCCGCAGGAACGATGTCGGCTGGGTCAGGAGACGGCTCAACCTGCAGAGATTCGAGGTTCTCGATTCGAAAATCGATCTCTCCCTGGGAGAAGCCGGTGACCTCGAGACTGAACCCGAGGTCGAGCTGAGAGAGCTCCTTGAAGGTTTCCGCAACAGCGCGATCGTCCCAAGGCGCTAGCTCGCCGAGCCGCTGCTCAGCAATCCGGTGGAGTTCGAGTTGTTCTGGAGTGAGATGCGTGACCCGGATGACCGAGAGGTGGCGTAAGCCAAGCTGCAGCGCGCCAAGGTACCAGATCAAACCGGCGACGATCACGCCCGCAGAATCGATGATAACAGGGCTGATCAAGCCTAAGGCCTCGATGCATTTCGCGTATTGTTTCTTGTGGCGATCGGTGTGTTTGCGGACCAATCGCCGCGGCAGCGAAATTGCATCGATGGCAAGCCGCTCGACCGGTCCCACTTCTGTGAAGACCTCGTTGTGTTTGGATGATGTCGTCATAATCTACTCCTTTGGGTTGACCTTGGCGCCGCAGCGCGGATGTTGGGTCGCGTGCGAGCTTGTTAGAAGCGTCGATATAGGTTTCAATTGGACGTGCGTGCATCGTACTTTTCCTTCGGCTCATTCAGTCCGCTCGTCCCGTATGCGCGCGTCCATGGCCGCGGTGGCTACGCCAGCCGATGTACCAGTGGCGCCAACTTTGTTTTGAAGCGTTGATATGGGGTTCAATTAGACGTGAGTGCATGGTCCTTCTCCTTTCTATTCGGCAGGTTCAGCTGCGTCCTCGCTTGCGCGGTCGCGTTTTGGCGAGCTGTTCTGACAACGCGTGGGCTGATCGCGTGAGTTCGAGCCAGGTCATGGAACGGCCCGGCTTTTCAATCCCACGCTTGAACGCCGCGCTCGGGTCCTCGAAAATCTCGACGTTCGGGGCGGGGTCTTCCGCGGTCCGTTGATCCGACCAAATCAGTAAAATTACCGGTGAGTTCGTGGCCAAAGCTGGACTCCCAGGTTTGGCTTGCAGCCGGATCTGATCCGGATCGAACAACTTGGCGCGATCGAGCCTCATGATCTTTTTGTGCTGGCGTTCCAGCGCCGGCCTGATGCGCCGCAACGATTCGACGACAAACTTCTGTGGCCATCTGTGATTGAGCATTTGCAAGCCGATCAGCAAGGCAAAGCTCTCATATTCCGAAAACTGGATCTCGCCGCCCTTACCCGGAGCATCGCCAGTAACAAAAGCGTAGTTAGCTAGTTCGGCGCGGTTCGATTGCGGACGTACGTCCAACGCACGGTCGGTATCCAATAGGCGTTTTAGGCGCGTCACCAGGTTCGCCTCTGACTTGGCGTCATCGGCGCCGAGCCCAGCCACAATGGCGTCCTCGACCTGGTTGCGCTTGTAGGCAGTCATTGGAGCATGATATCAGGTTACAAACCGGGCTGTCCAGAGGGTCTGGACATCATGGTGGGCCCGCTCGCGGTACTGTTCGGGGAGGCGTAAGCCCGCTTGAGGTGCTTGCGGCGACGCTCGCCGTGCAGGTGATTGCACGTGGCGCAACCTCGTCCGCTGGCGACAGAGCTCCATCTCTCATTTCGATCGTTAGGTCGAGGCCTGGTCGGTTTTCAATGCTGGCGGATGTCCCGTGTCCATCAGTTTGCAGCGATCCGCACCTCCAAGGCCAGTGCCTTTTCGCTGCTGGAGCTCCATTTTTGACGTGATGCCAGTTGACAGCGGTCGATGGTCGCGAGTTCCAAGGTAGGAGCTCGTCGAGGCGGCTGATGGGATGCCGGTTAGACATGCGCTCGAGCATTGCTTTCCGCCGCAGGAGCCGAAACTCAGCCCTATCGGCGAAGTCGACGCATGAAAGCAACAGTGTCGCAGTACTTTGCGCCAACGCGTGATTGTTCATTTGCGCACTCGACGCGATTCAGGCCTGCTGCGGTGAAGTCTTCAGATGCGGGGAATGACCAGAATGATTGTGCGTGCTCTCGGCGCTGCTACCGTCTTGCTGATCTCTCTGAGCTCCGAAGCGTTCGCAGCGCGCAATCACAGCCCCACCGGACGCGTATCTTGTACGGACGTCAGATACTATGTCGCGAAGTACTCGGCGCCCGTGGCCGAGATTTATGCCCGAAGTCGCGGCGCCACCGAAGCACAGATCGAGCGGGCGCGCCGTTGTTAGGCCTCAAACGAATCGGTCGAAGCCGAGCGCCGCCGCTCCTACACCGAATGAGAGTAATGCGATGCTCGGTAAGATGCCGCACCTAAGGCCCGGCATCGGTCGAACGCGGACAGGCGTTCTGTCTTGCAATAGATCGATGAAATTCGTCTGATCGTCATTTTTTCAGAAGTAACCCCATTTCTCGCGCCATCCGCTTGACTGAGCCGACATGCCGGCGAAGGGCCGCGGCAATCTCCGCCGCGCAGTAACGCCGGCGGCTCATTGCCGAAAGCTTCCTGCGTTCGAGGTCGCTATCCTCGCTCGCGCCGACGAAGTGATCGAATGACGAAGTCATGCTTATGCTCCTAGCCCTGAGGCGAAGATCGCGGTTCAGCTCGGCATGTCGGCAGATAAGGTAACCCCGAACGTGCCGAGAACGCGACTAGCTCGACACGATTAGCCCAACCGGGCCGAGGCATTCGCAATGTCGGTTTTGGGAGGCAGAGCGGACGCGGGCTAGGGCTTCCTGACCGCCGCGTGTGACCCTCAGAGGAAGTCGCTACTGGGCACATGCGTAGTGCGGCGTCGCTGCTGTTGATCTATGTCAATTATCGCCCATCCTTTGGCTTCAAACTATTAAAGTCGTCCTCTCCTCCCGATCCTGCAGAAGGCCTCCTGAAGGTTCGGCGCCAAAGTGAGAGATTGCTCATGATAACAATCCCAGAACTGACGTCCCAGGCTCTTGGTGCGTTCCTGATCTCGGAGACAAGCGGTCGCTTCGGCTCGTCCCACGCCAGCTTGCCGGAATTGCTGCCCTATGCAGCAAAGCTGGCCCTGGAATGTATTGGTAACAGCGATGCACTCTACCACAACGTCGAGCACACCTTGTTGGTCACGCTGGTGGGGCATGACATCCTGATCGGGCGCTCCCTTCTTAGGCCAACGACGGCTGGTGACTATGCTCACTTCATCCTGGCGTGCCTGCTTCACGATATTGGCTACGTTCGGGGAATAGTTCACGGAGACCAGGACGGTGCCTATGTGGTTGATGGTACCGGCCGAACGGTTGAGTTACCGATCGGCTCTTCCGATGCAGCGCTTGCGCCCTATCATGTCGACCGCTCCAAATTATTCGCCATGGAGCGTCTCGACGCAGTTGACGAAATTGACGCTGCTCGCGTTACCCAAGCCATCGAATACACTCGTTTTCCTTATGCAGACGCATCAGCGAACGAACTCAAGGATGATCTTGACGAAGAGGAAGGTTTGTTGCTTCGCGCCGCCGACCTGATCGGTCAGCTCGGCGACCCGAATTACATGAAGAAATCAAATGCGCTGTTCTACGAGTTCGAGGAGATAGGACTCAACAAGTCGCTCGGATACACCACACCCGCGGACGTGGTGTACAAATATCCTCAGTTCTACTGGACCAAGGTCGCACCGCACGTCCAAACTGCCATCCGCTATTTGAATGTAACCTCGAGCGGAAGACAATGGATCGGCAGTCTCTATGGCAACATCCTTCGCGCTGAGCGAGAGGTGGGACTTTCTGGTCCGGAGCTATAGGCATTCCAATACTGTGATTTCGGGTTGATTCCGATCAATCCTCCGACGCTCAGAACTGACGATAGCTGACATTGCCGGCGGCTTTAGGCGCGTGCTGACGTCCGTTGTCGTTTGGCCGAAAGTCCGCAAGTGACCAATATTGTTGAATTAGTAGTCCCCGAGCGATCTTGAGCGGAGCGCGGCTGACCTACAGCCCAAAGCCTCGGCCAATCTCCCGCGCAAGCTTGAGCGCGGCGTCGGTATTGCGACCATAGAAGAACGCTCGATCAAGCTGCGAAAAGATGCCCATTCCAAACAGCGCGATGGCAATGCCTCTAAACATGGTTGTGGACCGGGTTGAACGATGCAGCGAAAGTTCAAAACGGCCCCAGCCGCAGGTTGGGAGAAACAGCCGGGGCCGACATTCCCATTCCGTGTGCCGTAATCAGCGGTAATCGGCACGCTCCCAGCAAGCCACAAGAAAGCTAACGAACTCTTTCTCCCGCCGCCGTCCGGGCGCGCGCCCCACGCGTTGAGGTTGGATCAATGTGAAGCGCAGCGTGGGCACTCCCCATCTGCTGCTTTGCTGAGCTGCCGTGCGATCTCTTGCCTGAGGTCTTGCGTTTCCGAATTCGCGGCATCGCTCCTAACGATCGGGATGGCAGGCTCTCACCTTGATGCTGCAAGCCCCCTCGGGCCAGCCTTGGCCCCTTGGGGGCTGGAGGGGACAGTGCGGGGCCAAGGCGGTCCGACGGATGGCGCTGAGGAGCGCCACGCAATTGAGGCTAGGCCCAGTCGGCGAAATCGCTGTGTTCACTTGTGACCGGGACAGCTATTTGTAATGTTCCAACAAAGGAACATGGCGGCTGGCTATGAGACATGCAGGCCCAGTCTGAGAAGCTTCGCCGAGGCGCCGCTGAGTGCGCCCTTATTCGCGACTTGGCGACTGATCCCAAGAAGCGCGAGCTGTTTGCCAGATTGGCTGAACACCTTGACGTGCTCGCATTGGCAGTGGAGCAAGTTATTGCCGACAGCGGTGGTACCGACATCGCTATGACACATCAAAAGCAGCCATGCGGGATCGTCACGACGCGCTGCCCGGATGGGCTGGCACCGTGAAGTGGAAAGTCGCGCCATGGGGCGCATTGGAGGTCACCCACAGGCGCCCGGAATGCGCTTCGATGATCGAGCGGCAGATCGACAGTCCCATCCCCAGACCGCCAGGCTTCGTCGTGTAGAAGGGGTCGAAGATGCGCTTGAGAGCGTCCGGGACCAATCCTGGTCCCGAATCCTTCACCGCGACGATAATGCCGTCAGATTCGGCCCGAGCGGTCGTAATGAGCACGCTTCGCGATCCCCTCGCGACCGTGCCCATGGCTTGGATGGCATTGACGATCAGGTTGAGGATCACTTGCTGCAATTGGACGCGATCACCTTCGACGAGTGGCAAACCGTCTCCGAGTTCCGTCTGCATCGCGACGTCGTTCTTCACCGCTTCGCTGCGGGCGAGCTCGATCACGTCCCGGATCGCCTCGTTGATATCCAACCGATCCTTCCGTGGCGGTGCTTTTTTGATGAGATCACGTATCCGCCCGATGATGTCGCGGGCTCGATCAGTATCGTTCACAACATAACCGAGCGTATCCCTGGCTCTCCCGACATCCGGCGGGTTTCTGTCCAGGAAATGCAGGGCGGCATCGGCATTCATCGATGCGCCAGCGATCGGCTGGCTTACTTCATGGGCGATCGAGGCCGTGAGCTCACCCATGGTGGCGAGGCGGTTCGCATGCGCCAATTCCCTTTGCGCCTCCCGCAAGGTCTCTTCGGCTCGCTTGCGCTCGGTGGTGTCCCGTCCGACGCCGCGGTAACCGATGAAGCGCCCTGCATTGTCGAGGACCGGCAGTCCCGAGATGGACATGTAGCGTTTGCCGCCGTCAGGCGTAGGCCGCGCCAGCTCGAAATCACGGAACGGCAGGTGCGCATCGAGAGTCTCCCGGTGCTTGCGCCAGGCCTCCGCGTCGGGCTCCAAATAGGGCACTTCCCACCACGTCTTCCCAATTTCGGAGCCAGGCGCTGGCGCATCGGCAAGACCCTCGCCGAACTCCTGGCGGGTGAAGCGATGCTGCGCATCGGATTCCCAGTAGACGTCGAAGGAGAATTGCACAAGGGTGCGAAAGCGCTCCTCGCTCTGCCGCAGAGCCTCTTCCGACCGCTTGCGCTCCGTCAGGTCGACGACAAAAGAGACGCCGTAATCTCGTCGCTCGTCGAATGCAGCCATGCCGATCAACACGGGCACGCGGCTGCCGTCCTTGCGGAAATATTCCTTCTCGAACGGCTGCACGCTCCCCATCATCTTTAGCTCCGGGATCCACAATCGCATGTGGCGGTCGAGCCACTCCGGCGGTGTAAGGTCAGTCCAGCGTAGGCGGCCCGAAATGAGATACTCGCGGTCGTATCCCACGATGCGGAGAAACGCATCATTCGCCTCCAGAATCCGACCTCCAAGCTCCCAGATGATAATCCCGATGATGTTGGCCTCGACCAGGCGCCGAATCCTAGCCTCGCGTTCTGCGAGATCCTGGTACAAGTGAGCGTTCTCCAGCGCGATTGCCGCCTGCGAGGCGAGCAGCTTTAGCACCGCAATCCGACCCGGTGCGAAGACGTGCGCAGCCAGATTGTTTTCCAGGTACAGCACGCCGATGAAATTGACATGAGCGATCACCGGCAGGCCGAGCACGGAGCGCGCTTGGCGATGAATGATGTAGGGATCCGCTGAAAACGGTTTCTGGGCTGCGGCATCATCGAGAATGATGCTCTCCCGCGTACGCAAGATGTAGTTGAGGATCGCCTCCGGCAGGAGCGCTGCAGTCACGGGCTCGTCGCGCAGCTGTACGACGACCGTGTCGCCCTCGGTGGTCGCTTCGGCGGCAATTCGCAACTCGGTCCCGTGCGACAGAACCAACAGGCCGCGCTCGGCGCCCGCGTTCTCGATAGCGGTGCGCATGACGGTGATGAGCAGCTTCTCCCGGACGATTGCGCCCGAGACCGCTTGCGACAACTTGATGACGGTGGCGAGGTCGAGCTGCTCCAAGGGGGTCCCGATCGTGCTCGTCGGGCCGGGCGCCGCTGTTTCCTCTGCCAGGTGGGCATAGACGCGGTCGAGTTGCCGCACCTTGCCATCAGCCCCCCACCGCAAATAAGCACGCCGAGCGTCGGCCAAGTACGCTCGAGCGATTCTCTCAAACCCGCGCGCCGCGTAGAAGCGTGCGGCGAGTTCGTTGGCAAGCGCGTCGTTCTGAACAAAGCCATTGGCGCGGGCCGAGCGGATAGCGTGTTCATAGAGGCGTTCGGCATCGAGCTCGCGGCCTTCCAAGCGGGCGACCTCCGCCTCGACGAGTGCGGCGCGATTCTCGAAATTCTCCGGACAATTCCTTGCCCAGATCTGGAGCTGTCGCCGGTGCGCCGCCAGTGCCGCGAGGTACTCCCGGTGCTGGGTAGGCGCGGCGGAGGCGCAGGCCATCGCGAGGGACAATGCACCATAGAATTCGTGTTCGGCAGTTTCGAGCTGCGATATAGACGTCCACAGCAGCCGCTGCGCCCTTTGTGACGCCTCAATCGCAGCCGCGTAGTCGCCTGCAAAAAAGCGCGCCTGCTGCTTTCGGATCCAATACCAGCAGTCCGCTCGCATGAGGTTGGCATTCTCGGCGAACCGGCGCTCGGTCTGAAGCTCTTCAAAGTGCTCGTCGTCAAAGGAGCCGAATTTCGACGTCAGCCCCCGCAGGGTCCGGATGAGCTGCAGTTGGCTGACGACAACGTCAACGACCAGCCCGAACTGTGCCGTTTTTGCAAATGCGAGGCCACTCTCGACTTCGCGTTGCACCTCGGCGAGCGGGTCACCAGCCGCGAGCAGATTCGAATTCAGATTGACACGGGCATACGCGGCGAACGTGAGATCGCCGGTTTTGTTTGCGACGTCGAAAGCCCGAAGCAGCGAATCACGCGCACTCCGGACATGTCGCGTCCATGGCGCGAGGTGCGCTCCGAAGAGCATATAGGTCTGCGCATGAAATCGCGTCAATCCGCGCCGTTCGACCAATTCATATCCGAGCAGACCAAATCCAAATCCCGCCTCGTAGTCGCCGAAGCGAGGACCGGCAATCATCCCAAGCCTCATATAGGCAACGCACGAGGCATCGCAGTTTCCGTGTTCAAGGCTGAGATTAACCGCTCGACAAACGGTCAAGGAAAAGAGGTTCAAATCCGTGAATAGTGCAGGCGGCAGCAGCCTGGTCAGCACGCCCAGAGTCGCGAGAGACACCGGATCACTCATCAAGGGCAGTTCGATCAGAGCTTCGATATGGCGCCCGCCAAGTTGGGACCGGACGCGGTCGTATTCACCTCGCGCCTCCTCCTCCGTCGGATGGGCTGGCCAGTCGATGGCCAGGTGGCGGAGGTAATCGAGAGCAACAGCAATTGCATCGCTACTCCGATCGAGCCTCGTGTACAGGTCGATACGCAGGCATGAGACCATGGCTAACTCGACAGGGCCGGCCGCGCGGGCTGAGAGAGCCATCAGGCGTCGCTCCGCTTCCGCCAGCGCGCCGGTCAGAAACTCGCATTCTGCCCGGTTGATCTCCAGCGAGAAGGCCAGTTCATGCCTGCTCTCCCAGCAATCCTCCAGCAACAGGGCCGCGCCGGCTTTGAGATAAGTCAGTGCCGAGTCATAGGCGGTGGACGCTTTGGCGCGCTTGGCTGCGAGCAGGTTGAGCTCGGTCAGCTTCGCTCGTTCGTCTCGTGAGGTGATCAACGCAACGCCGCGGTTGAGCTGATTGACGATGTCGAAGATCACGTCCCCGTGCTGTTCTGTGGGAGTATTCGCCACGAGCAGCCGGCCGATGGCGAGATGGGCTTCCGCACGCTCGGCTTCCGGTTTGCTTGAATAGGCCGCTTCCTGCACCCGGTCGTGGGTGAATCTGTAATAGCCTTGCCGTCGCTCGACCAGCTCCTCGTGCGCGGCTTCCCACAGCGCTGCGTCGACTTCAGCCGCCGATCTCCCCAGAACAAGAGCCAACAGCGTGATCGTGGCGGTGTTACCGAGACAGGCGAGCTGCTGCAACGATGCCTGCGTCTCGGCCGGAAGGCGCGCGAGTTTGCCGACCATGAGGTCCACCACATTGTCGGTATAGCCCTTGGCGCGAATGAGATCGAGATCCCACGTCCAGCACGACGACGTATGATCGAACGCAAGCAGACGCTCCTCGACGAGCTCGTAAAGAAACTGGATGGCGAAGAACGGATTGCCGCCCGCTTTCTCCTGCACTAACTGCACCAGGGACGCGGCATAACTCGGCTCGCAACGCAACGAGTCGGCAATCAGCTGCCCGACATGCTCGGTGGCAAGCGGCGCTAGCGCGATCTCCTCAACGATGCCGCTGCAATTCTTGATGGCGGCGATCTTGCGCCGCAGAGGATGCGCGGCGTCGACCTCGTTATCGCGGTAAGCGCCGATCATCAGCAGATGGCTCACATCCGCCTGAGTCAGCAGATCCTCGAGCAGGTCCAGCGTCGCCGAGTCTAGCCATTGCAGGTCGTCGAGGAATAGCGCCAGTGGATGCTCCGGTCGCGCGAACACGCCGATGAAGTGCCGCACCACTTGGTGGAAGCGCCTTTGCGCATCCTGCAGAGCCAGGTCGGGTACCCGAGGCGGCTCGCCGATGATGAGCCTCAGCTCGGGGACGAGGTCCACCAAAAGCCCGCCGTTCGGGCCTAACGCCTTGTGCAGGGCATCGCGCCAGGGCGCCAGCTCGACCTCACTCTTCGCCAGAAGGCCCCGGAGCAGGCTGCGGAACGCCTGCGCCAGTGTGGCATAGGGAATGTCGCGTTTGTATTGGTCGAATTTGCCGTCGGCGAACAGGCCGCCCGAGGGCACCAGCACCTTGTGCAGCTCGTTGACGACAGCTGACTTGCCGATGCCGGCGTATCCCGAGACCAACACCAACTCAGGCGTGCCGCTCTGGACCATACGGTCGAAGGCCGCGAGCAAGACTTCGATGTCTCGCGCGCGCCCATAGAGCGTCTCGGGGATGAGCAGCCGGTCCGGGATGTCGCGCTCGCCCAGGGGGAAGTCGTCGATCCCCTGCCGAGCCTCCCAGGCGGCGAGGCAGCGCCGGAGATCGCTCTCCAGACCGGCCGCGGTCTGATAGCGCTCCTCGGCGGTCTTGGCGAGCAGCTTCATGATGATGGCCGAAAGGAGATTGGGCACTTGCTTCCGACGCTGGGCGGGTGGCACAGGCCTCCTGGCGATATGGCAGTGCACCCATTCCATCGGATCGGCTGCGGTAAACGGGGGCGCGCCGGCGAGCATCTGATAGAAGGTGACGCCCAGCGCGTATAGATCACTGCGCGCGTCGATCGAGCGGTTCATTCGTCCGGTCTGCTCGGGTGCCATATAGGCGAGGGTGCCGGCGATGGTTTCAGGCGGTTCGGGTGATTGGCGCTCGCGCGGGAGTCGCGAGGCAATGCCGAAACCCGTGAGTCTGACTTCGCCGGTCGCGCGATTCACGATGATGTTGTGCGGCTTGATGTCTTTGTGCACGAGCCCACGCTGATGGACCTTGCCAAGAGCCGCCGTGATGTGGACGGCGAGATGCAAGAATGATCCCACCTGCATAGGCGCTTGGAGCTGGCGCTCCAGCGGCTCGCCGCCGGGATCCTCGAGCAGCAGCACGGGCCGGCCGCCCTCACTGACAAGTTCGAGCGGCCGCAAGGCCCACGCGCTGTCGAGTTCGTCCTTTAGTGCATATTCGTGCACCAGGCGATCCCGGCTCGTTGATGGGGCATGCTCGGCGGGAAGCACGGCCAGCACAGTTTTGCGGCCACCATCGGAGCCCTGGCGCGATGCCCGGCAAAAGATGCGGTCGTCGTCCTCCCATAACGCCTGGAAGTCGCTGTCCATGCGCGCCGAACCGAAAGACTGGGTTCAACTGCTGGCCTCTACGGAACCCGATGTCGGGTGGCGAGATACCTGTTGAGCTCGTTGAATAAAATCGAGCTTGCCACAGATGGAGCGGCGTGGCCAGCCGAGCTAAGCTCGACTACCAACGGAGCGGTCCTGAATTCTGGCTGCCGATCAGGTGCGGCATCGGTCGAACGCGGACAGGCGTTCTGTCTTGCAATAGATCGATGAAATTCGTCTGATCGTCATTTTTTCAGAAGTAACCCCATTTCTCGCGCCATCCGCTTGACTGAGCCGACATGCCGGCGAAGGGCCGCGGCAATCTCCGCCGCGCCGTACCGCCGGCGGCTCATTGCCGAAAGCTTCCTGCGTTCGAGGTCGCTCCACTCCTTCGGCTTCGATGCTTTCATGTTGTCATGTTGCCGCCGGCCCGAGGCAGGCGACATTGGGAAATTTACGGGTGCCATCTAGAGTTTGCCCGACGGGCCGAAGCGTGGATCGTCGAGGAGCGCCTGCCAGTATTCCGGCGGGAAATCGGTGTGGGGTGGAATGGCGGGCTAGCTTCGCTATCCGTCAGGATTTCATTGGCGGGCGGTGGAGTTCGACTATATCGACGCGCTGCTGGCCTTTTATTCGGGCGACGAAGCGACGACGTTTGACCAGCGCGCGCAGGCCTATCCCAAGGCAACCAAAGCCGTCGCCACGCGCAATCCTGATGATGACGAGGCGCAGATCACCTACGCCATCACGCTGAACGTCACGGCGTCACCAAATGACAAGACTATGCTAACCAGCTCAAGGGCGCTGCCATCCTGGAGCCGATCTTCAAGCGACAGCCCCGCGCCACCCCGGCGTGGCGCATTACCTCATCTCTACGACTATCCGGGGATCGCAGAACAAGGTCTCGACGCTGCTAAGCGCTATTCCGAGATCGCGCCGGTGGCGCCGCACGCTTTGCATATGCGCTCGCACATCTTCACGCGCGTCGGCTACTGGAACGAATCCATCGAGGCCAATAGCCGTTCCGCCAAGGCTGCCAAGGAGGGGCAAGGACCCCAGGGAGCAGCTGCATGCCGACGACTGTAAGCAATTCACCGCGAGACTGAGACTTGATCTGCTTTAATTTTTCTGCCATTTTAAATCTGTTATTTTATTTTTGTTTTTTTGAAGCGGCTTTTCAGAGCTATTTTGCAATATTGCGCCGCTGCCTATTTGGATAGAACATGAGCGACGAAACGATTGTCCGTTTGCAGACCCATAGGAAGAATGTTGAGCGGTATTTGCGCCTGCTGGAAACTGCGTTGACCGACGTTGAGCAGCAGTACATTGAGAAGCGCCTGGCTGAAGAAGGATCGGCCATGGACCAGCTATCGCTTCAGATGGCCGGGGCGGCGAACGCTTTCCATAAGATGTGCAATCACCCGCCCAGCGGCAAACGGTAAAAACCGCAAGCAGCGGTCAACCCGCGGTCTGTCGCAATTGTCCACTGGCCGAGATGTGGCAGGATACGCTTGGCGAGTGAACGCACCGCGCAATCGCGGATAATAAGGGAGCGGGGCGCGGGACTTTGGTCAACTAATCCTTGGATGTATCTCGCAGCGCAATTTGAATGGCTTCGCGGATTCGCCGACCTCCTTTGGGGTCGATCGCATCCAAGTGATAAATTCGACATAACAGACCGTTGATGCGCCTCACAATGCGCCTGTTATTGGAGTGCCGATTGCGCGCGCGCACCAGCTGACGGCGCACTTCCAACAGGTCCAGGCGATGAAGCCCTCTTGATTGCACCATGCGGATGGACCCAGCGTGTGTCGTTTTGGATCGTCAGCCACGGACACTCGGTCCAGCGTGATTATCACGGGCCAAACCACCGCAGGCTTTCAGCGTTCCAGCCCAGATCAAATAGCTCTTTTAATTAAATTTACGGGGTGTTATTAGCATTTAATTATTTAAGTGGCAAATTTATGGGTGGGCGCTGGTTTGAATACCCCATTGAACCAAAAGTTCGATGTTGCCGGATCTGAGATGGCTGGGGCGTCCTTTAGTTTCCCCGAGCCTGCTCCAGCTCACGCACTGATCATTTCGGACGCGCATCTCCTGTTCTCAGGGGACTATGCACGTTCGGGTCATGATCTCATCATTTCCGATTCTGACCATCGGATCACGATCCCCAATTACTTTCTCGGTGAGAAGCGTTTGCCGCTCAGCTCCTCGGACGGCGCGCTGCTCGACGCGAGAGTGGTCGAAGCCCTCACCGGTTATCAAACCTTTGCGCAAGCCGGAGGCAATGCCGCTGCTGGAAAGGTGATTGGCCGTGTCGCGACCGTAACGGGAAGCGCCAGCATCGTTCGCAACGGCGTTACGATCGAGGCGAATAATGGGGATGTCGTTTATCAGAACGATGTCGTGCAAACTGGAAGCGGCTCTACCATTGGTCTCGTCCTTATCGACGGCACCACGTTCAACCTGAGCGCCAATGCTCGGTTCATGTTGAACGAATTGGGGTATGAGGGGCAGAGTAGTGCGAGTGGCACCTTAGTCAGTCTGACGAGTGGCACGAACCATTCGATGTTCACTCTCATCCAGGGGGCCGCCAGTTTCGTCGCTGGGCAGGTCGCGAAAACCGGCGACATGCAGGTCGCGACGCCTACTGCCGCGATCGGAATTCGCGGTACTGCCGTCCTTCTCAGCGTCGATGCTGTGGATGGGAAAGTCTCGGTCTCTGTCGCTGATCAGCAAGACGGCCGAGTTCATTCCGTACAAGTCTTCAAATGCGTTCCAGCGACGAACTTGCTTCAAGGCGTTTGTACTGCGGGGGATCCGATCGGGATAGTGACCAGCGACGGTCCATCGCTAACCATCACGCCAACCGCGAATTTTGAGGTGATCACCCAAGCCGTCAGCAAGACCCCAGGGCAAGTTGCGCAGGAGTTCAACGCTTTTCAACAGGTGTTAACGACCTACGATATCGGGAAACAGATCGCTCCAGACACTCCGGCACCTAGCGACGGCAAGCGAGGAGACGTCGACACAAAGTCGCTGCAGAAGTTCGCTGGGAGCCCCCCACCATCACCCACTGAAGCTCCAACCACCGTTATTGGGGGCGACATAAAAGGCCAAGCTGGTGGGGGATCGATCACTCCAGTTGTTGTGACCCTCGCTTCCATCGCGGGAACTTCTGCCTCCGCCTCGAAACCGCTCGTCCCCACTTTGGACCCATCGCAAGCTGTTGTTATGGCTCCATTCGGACCTGTCCTTATCAGCAGCGCAGGCGGTCCAACCAACCAAGGAAATCAAACAATCAGCGGAACAGTTGATCCGTCCTTCGTTGGAAGCGCGGTGACGCTGTACGACACATACAATGGTGTTACGACGCAGATTGGAACCGTTACCGTTGGCTCCGGCGGCGTTTGGAGCCTGACGGTCACCCTGGCTGGTGATGGCGACCACAGCATCGTGGCTTTGGACCCTAGCGCCAACGTTACAACGAGCGTGCCCGTTGTTTTCACGCTCGACACGACGGCACCCGCGATCGCGATCACCAGCGCGGGCGGGCCAGTCAACCAGGCCAGCCAGACCATCACCGGCACGGTCGGCGTCGCCGATGCCGGGGCGACCGTCACCATCCTGGATAATGCCACCGCAGTCGGCGCCGCCATCGTGCAGGCCAACGGCAGCTGGAGCACCACGGTCACGCTGAACCAGGGTGGCAACTCCCTGACCGCACGGGTCAGCGATGCGGCCGGTAATACCGCGACCAGCGGCGCGGTGGTCTACACCCTCGGCACCACCGGTCCGACCGTGACCGAGAGTCTCGTCTCCGACACCGGCGCTTCGGCCACCGACCACGTCACCGCCAACCCGGCGCTGAGCGGCACCGGCCTCGCCAACACCGTGGTGCACTTCACCATCGACGGCAGCCCGATCGCGGCGACAGTGACCACCGATGCGCAAGGGGGCTGGTCGTTTACGCCGAGCGGGCTGGCCGACGGATTGCACACCATTGTCGCAAGCCAGACCGACACTTTTGGCAACACCGGCTCGGCTTCGCTGAGCTTCACGCTCGACACCACGGCACCCGCGGTCGCGATCACCAGCGCGGGCGGGCCGGTCAACCAGGCCAGCCAGACCATCACCGGCACGGTGGGCGTCGCCGATGCCGGCGCCAGCGTCACCATCCTGGATGGCACCACCACGATCGGTACCGCGGTCGTGCAGGCCAACGGCAGCTGGAGCACCACGGTCACGCTGAACCAGGGTGGCAACTCCCTGACCGCACGGGTCAGCGATGCGGCCGGCAACATCGCGACCAGCGGCGCGGTGGTCTACACGCTCAGCACCACCGGCCCGACCGTGACCGAGGCCCTGGTTGCCGACACCGGCACGTCGGCCACCGACCACCTCACCGCCAATTCGGCGCTGAGCGGCACCGGCCTTGCCAACACCGTGGTGCACTTCACCATCGACGGCAGCCCGATCGCGGCGACGACCACCACCGATGCGCAAGGCGCCTGGTCGTTTACGCCGAGCGGGCTGACTGACGGATTACACACCATCGTGGCGAGCCAAACCGACGCTTTTGGCAACACCGGCTCGGCCTCGCTAAACTTCACCCTCGACACGTCGGCGCCCGCGGTCGCCATCACCAGTGCGGGCGGACCGGTCAACCAGGCGAGCCAGACCATCACCGGCACGGTGGGCGTCGCCGATGCCGGCGCCAGCGTCACCATCCTGGATGGCGCCACGACGATCGGTACCGCGATCGTGCAGGGCAACGGCAGCTGGAGCACCACGGTCACGCTGAACCAGGGTGGCAACTCCCTGACCGCACGGGTCAGCGATGCGGCCGGTAATACCGCGACCAGCGGCGCGGTGGTCTACACCCTCAGCACCACCGGCCCGACCGTGACCGAGGCCCTGGTTGCCGACACCGGCACGTCGGCCACCGACCACCTCACC
>NZ_PTFE01000050.1:0-59069 GCF_002936975.1 Bradyrhizobium sp. AC87j1 | reverse complement strand
GTCCTGGCCGCAAGTCCTGGCCGCAAGTCCTGGCCGCAAGTCCTGGCCGCAAGTCCTGGCCGCAAGTCCTGGCCGCAAGTCCTGGCCGCAAGTCCTGGCCGCAAGTCCTGGCCGCAAGTCCTGGCCGTAAGTCCTGGCCGCAAGTTCAGTGATGCGCCGAAATGCTCCTGACGGTCTCGGTGAGCATATCGCCGGACGTGGAATGGCCGACGTCGCCCAGGCTGATGATGCCGACCATCCGCTTGCTCTTGTTGATCACCGGCAGCCTGCGGACCTGCAGCTTCTCCATGTGATGCATCGCCTTGGCGAGGTCATCGTCCTCGCGGCAGCAATGGATGCCCTCGGTCATCACGTCGCGCGCCGTCGCGCGGCCGGCATCGAAGCTGTGGCTCGCGAGCCCTTTGCAGACGATATCGCGGTCGGTCACCATTCCGACCAGCTTGTCATCCTCGCCAATCGGAATGCAGCCGATGTCATGCGCCCTCATCAGTTTGGCAAGCTCCGTGATTGGGGTGTTGGGGCTGACCCAGTCGACACCCTTGTGCATCACGTCTTTGACTTTCATGGCGAGCCTCCGTTCGTGGGTTTCAAGTGTGTTGATGCAATGCAACGGCACCCCAATCTCCCGAACTCCGACCAGACAAGCGCATACACTCTCGCCGCCACCCTGCGGAACGGTATGACGGCGACCTCGCGGCCAGAGTTCCCGCCCAAGATCGCAACGGCAATGGGCGGTGTACAAAATCCTCAGTCATGCGCGCTGAAGCGCCCGTGCGGTGCGTTGGCCGTCAGGCGCGCAAACTGCGCGTGACCCATATGGAGCAGCGTCTCATGATCGCCGGCTTCCATATAGATGTCTGGCTGTGCCTCGATGCTGTCCTCGACGATCATTTCCAATCCGTAGCATTTGCCGACGGCGGGAACCGCACCGTGTGCACAGTCGCTGAACAGCCGATTGACCTCGGTTTCATTCGCCATGTGGACATTGTCGCCGAGGCTTGTCCTCAGGTCCGACAGGCGGAGGTGATGCGATGCGGGCAAGATGGCCAGCATGTATCCGCCGTCGCGCCGCAACACGATGCCCTTGGCGAGGCGGTCGCCCGAGATATGGCATGCCTCAGCCGTTCGAGCGGACGTCATGCTGAGTTCGTGCGGGACCACCTCGTACTGGATGTTCTCAGCGGCGAGGTATTTCTGGAGCGTGGGAGCAATGGCCATGGCATCACCTCCGATGCGGAATGCAAGCCATCCACCGTGAGGGCGACCCTGCAGACTCTCGCCATACGATGGGCGGCTGCCTGACTAGAGACCCAACATAGATCTTCCATCCGCAAGCCGCAATTCAGCGTTCGCGGTTTTATTCTGCGCGGAGCGCCATCGGTCGAGACTGGCACTCAAAGCCGGCCGTCCCTCGGGCCGCAGCGAGCGTGCGCAGGGGCAAGCTTTGCGCATGGCTCGGCACAGCCTCTCCCTCACGCCGTCGTGCCGTCGATGGACCGCCGGATCACCTTCTGCACCTCCGAATTCGACAGGAAAAGGTCGTGGTTGATGATGCCCCAGCCTTCCTGGGAGGCATCGACCACGCGCACGCCGAGCCGCGCGATGACGGCCTTTTCGGCGGCGCCGACCCTGGTCATTCCACCTGCGATTTGTCCGGACAGCGCGAGTGCGCGGTCGTTCGTCGCGGCGATCACGGTGATCTTGCCGGCCAGCGGACCGATGCGCTGAATCGCCGACGAGAACACGTCCATGTCGATATCAGGCGCGGCAAACACGACCGCGCCGATCTTGCTCGTCACGGTGTCGCCATATCGCGCATGGAGCTGACGCAGGCTTTCGAGCGTCAGCATGGTTCCCATGCTGTGGGCAACGATGTGCACGCGGCCGGCGCTTGGCGCCGACACCAGCGCGGAGAGCACGCGTTCGAAATCGTCGCGAGACCACATCGCGCTGTCGCGGTCATAGGCATAGTCGAACAGTCCGGCCTTGGAAGGCCAGGAGAACGCCATCGTCCGGCCGCGGAACCTGATCCCATCGGACAGGTGGGCGGCATCGAGCACGGCCGTCTCGAATGTCTGCTTGAAGCCGTGCACATAGATCAGCACGTCTCCTGTCCCGGCCTGCGCAGCGAGATCGCCGGCGTCGGCCGGCACCGGTTCCACCCGATCAAGGCGCCAATCGCCAAGTCCAACGGAGGCGAGGGAAAGACGGCTCTCGTCCGGCGCCGCCAGCTTGGCCCGCGCGACCGTCATGGTTGTCGCGCGCTCCGGCCCAAACCAGGGTTTGGCACGAGCGCCGTTGACGGGCTTGCGCGTGGTGGTGACAAGCACTGTCGGGTCAACGGAGAGGGACGACGCATCGAAGCGCGCGCCGGTCGCACCCAGGCCGGCGCATCCGCCGAGTGTGAGGGCACTTCCTGCCGACATAAGTCCGCCGAGGAAAGCGCGGCGCGAAACGGAATGACGGGAGTCGCGGTGCTGAGGACGTCGGACGATCACTGGGAACCTTTGGGAACTTTGCCCACCTCACGCCGCCCCGCCTAGCTCACTGAATGACAATGCAGGCGAGAAGACGGCGGAGCCGGTTCGCGGTCACGTCATGGCGTCCGAAACGAGCGGCAGATCAGCCGATGATTTCGATCGCATGAAGCGTGCACCACTCGCGGAGCGCTCGCTTAGTGGCCTCATTCTCGAAGGCATGCCAGCGCTCAATGGCGCCTCGCCTGGCGAGCAGGGACTTGAACTTCGGATAGGCGCCCCGTTTGCTGAAGAAATAGCGGATGTCGTTGAAATCGTCTCGCAGGAACTCGCGGGCAAAATCGAGCACCAGCGGCTTGCCCAGGCCGAGCTCGCGCTTGTCGGGAACCGCGAGATATTTCTCCTCGTCGTCGATGTCATCAGGCAGTTCGTCGTTGAACTCCGCTGCGTCAAGAAAATCCGTTTGATAGTAGATCTTCCCGGTTTGCCTGCAGACGAAGGTGCGGAATTCCCCCATGTCGCCGTTGGTGTTGGCGAACTCGAAGGCTTGGATGATGTCTCCGAACTTCACGGGCATTGGGTTTTGCTGGATCTCATCGTAACTGCAGCACACTCAAACCGTCTCGTAAGGCGCGATCTTCTCGATCTGAGGTGCGAGCACGTCTTCCGCCGTTTCGATGTCGAAGCGGTCTGAATGTTTATCCAGAACGCGGCGCCTGTCTTGAAGAATTTTCCGAGCCGCAGCGCGGCGTCGGCCGTGACGGGCTTTTCTTCGGGCGCAATGCGCGCGATCCGAGTGCGCGGCACGTTCAGAGCCGCCGCGACCGCATGGGGCGTCAGCTTGAGCGGAACGAGAAATTCTTCGCGCAGGATTTCGCCGGGATGAATCGGCGGAAGTTTCCCCTGCCATCTGCGAACTCCTTTTCGTCGGCCACAGGCGGCCGACCGGAGACCACGGAGGTTACTCGGCGGCCGCTTGCTTCTCAAGACGGGACCATGCATTCGAGGCGCGCCACAGGTCGATCAGTGCCCAAGCGAAACAGGCCAACGTGCTGTCAACCCCTCCCGCCAAAAATATTCCACTTTACCGAAATTCGGATTTGTCGTATGTGTCGGCCATCCCAGCCCACCAAAGGGGCGGTCGTACGTCGTTTCGAGCGCGGGCTGGGAGTTGCGGTGGACGCGGGCGGCGTTAAAGGCGGGCTCGTTGCGTGCAGGGCGAGAGAACCTCGTGAGCGCGCTACGGACCGCGAAGACGGACGACGCTCAATGTCTTGCGAACCCCTTTGGGCCAAGAAGCCCGGGGCGACGCAGGAAAGCCTGCGTACGGCAAAACCGTGTGGTCCTGGCCGTCGTTGCTACGGTCAAGCCTTTCGCGAAGGCATCATCGCGTCAACCGGCGTGATGGCCTGAATTTCGCGGAGGTGACGGAGGCAAGAAGGAACTCGTCTCCGGGGAGAGCGCGGCATATTGGCCGTCAGACCATCGCGCAGGGAAGGCCTGGTTTCGGCTGCCCTGTGTCTCCCCTGTGCATTGCGTGTGCAATCTGTTCAGCACGGGGGTCTTTACGGGTGCCAGCCGACGCCCGGCCTTCCCTGCGCCCTTTCTTTCGAGAGGGTGAGGAGAGCAGCATCACTCGGGCAAAACATGCCGCGAGGACGCGAGCGCGCGTCCGCGGGTTGCCTGCCAAATGACCTTCCGTGCGAGCATGCTGCGTCGGCTTCAGTGGAGGTGGTCGTCGCTGCCGGAATCTGCCTTGATGCGATTTCGACGTGGAGGGAGTGACGAAATGAACGGCTTGGTGATCTCTGGCGGCCGGGTGGTAGATCCCGCGAGTGGGATGGACGCTGTCGGCGACGTGGCGGTGGTGGACGGCAAGGTCGCCGCGGTCGGCACGGGCCTCGGCGGCGCCGAGCGGGTGATCGACGCGACCGGGCTCGTGGTCGCCCCCGGCTTCATCGACCTGCACGCCCATGGCCAATCGATCCCGGCGGACCGCATGCAGGCGTTCGATGGGGTGACGACCACGCTCGATCTCGAGGCCGGCGTGCTGCCGGTCGGGTCCTGGTATGAGCGCCAGGCGAGAAAGGGCCGCGTGCTGAACTACGGCGCCGCCACCAACTGGGCGTTTGCGCGCATCGGCGCGATGACCGGCTCCAATGCGGAGAGCTCGCTGGAGGCGTTCGGCAACGCCATGCGCGACCGCCGCTGGATGGACAACGTGGCGAGTGATGCGGAGGTCGCCGGCGTTCTCGAGCGTCTCGGGCGCGGCCTCGATGAAGGCGGCATCGGCATCGGCATCCTCAATGCCTATGCGCCGGGCGCCGGCGTGCAGGAGCTGACCGCGGTCTGCCAGCTCGCCGCCGCCAAGGACGTGCCGACCTTCACCCATGTCGCCTTCATGTCGCGCATCGACCCCGAGAGCGCGGTGGAAGCCTATATCCGCCTGATCGGTTACGCCGGCGCGACCGGCGCGCATATGCACATCTGCCATTTCAACTCGTCGAGCAAGACCGACGTCGAGCGTTGCCGCGTGCTGATCGCGAAGGCGCAGGCGCAGGGCCTGCCGATCACGGTCGAGGCCTACCCTTACGGCACCGGCTCGACCGTGCTGGCCGCCGCCTTCTTCAGCGACCCCGAATTCGTCGAACGCAACGGCACCGGCTACGATTCCGTGCAGCGCGTGACCGACGGCTATCGCTTCCACGACCGCGAGGAGCTCCTGAAGGCGCAGGCCGAAGAGCCGTCCTCGCTGGTGCTCTGGCACATCCTCGACATCGAGAACAATTCGCATCACCGCGACCTGCTCGACATGTCGGTGCTGTATCCCGGCGGTGCGATTGCGTCCGATGCGATGCCGTGGACGACGTCGGACGGCAAGACCTACACCGGCGATGCCTGGCCGTTGCCTGACGATGCTACCTCGCATCCGCGCTCGGCCGGCTGCTTCACCCGCTTCATCCGCGAATGGGTGCGAGAGCGCAAGACCGTGTCGCTGCTGGAAGGTGTGCGCAAATGCGCGCTGATCCCGGCGGAAATCCTGTCGCAGAGCACGCCGGCGATGCGCGCCAAGGGCCGGCTGACAAAGGATGCCGACGCCGACATCGTCGTGTTCGACTATGAAAAACTCTCGGACCGCGCGACCTTCACGGCGATGAACCGTCCCTCCGAAGGCGTCCGCCATCTCGTGGTCAGCGGCCAGGTGCTGATCAGCGACGGCGTGCTGGACCTCGCGGCGCGGCCGGGTAAGCCGGTGCGCCGCCCCGTCGTCGGGGGCTGACCCATGCCGGTCCCCATTCTCCTGGTGACGGGCTTTCTGGGGGCGGGCAAGACCACGGTCGTGAACCATCTCCTCGCGCATGCGGAGGGACGGCGGATCGCCGCGATCGTCAACGATTTCGGCGCCATCAACATCGATGCGGAGTTGATCGCGGGCGCCAGCGACGGTGTGGTCAGTCTCGCCAATGGCTGCATCTGCTGCTCGCTCGAAGGCGATCTGCTGCGCACGCTCTCGACGCTGCTGCGGCGAGATCCGAAGCCCGAACATATCGTCATCGAGACAAGCGGCGTTGCCGATCCCGCCGACATCGTGCGTAATCTGATGGACCCCGTGATCCTGCGCGAGGCGCCGCTGGAGACGGTGCTGTGCGTCATCGACGCCGCGACGCCGCCGACCGCGCTGGAGGACTCGCTCCAGCGATCGCAATTGCGCGTCGCCGATATCGTGGCTTTGACCAAGCTGGATCTGGCGGACGAGGGCGCGGGTGCGCGGATGCGTCAGGCCATCCGCGCCTTGCGCCTTCCCGCCGTGGTGGTCGATGCGCGGCATGGCGAGATTCCGTCCGCGCTCCTGTTCCCCGCGAACGTCGAGCGTGCGCCCGCGCCGCGCGATCCGGGCCCGAAACGACCGGCAGAGGAGCGCTTCGAGACGCTGAGCTGGACCTCGGACCGGCCGATCTCGCTGCCCCGCCTGCAGCAGGCCATCGGCCGTCTCGCGCCAAAACTCGCCCGCGCAAAAGGCCTGTTCGAGACCGTCGAGCAGCCCGGCCGCCAGATGGTGTTTCAATTTGCCGCCGGCCGCGCCACGCTCGCCCCGGGCGATGCGCCGGCGGCGGGCGTGCCGCGGACGCGGATCGTGTTCATCGCCGAGCTCGGGGTGCTGTCGAAAGCCGAGCTCGACGGCATCATGGATGCGTGCGTTGCAGGTGGCTAGCGCGATCCGCGCTGATCGCAGGGCGTATCAGGCGCCTCAATTCTCGATCGGCAGGGCACCGGCAAATCCGCCCAGCTCACGCGAATTGCGCCAGCCCGTTTCCGACGGACCAGTTCTCCTTGGGGGCATCGAGCACGTTCACGAACACGTCCTCGGGCCGGATACCCGGGCTTTCGCCGAGAAGATCCGCGATCCGGCGATACAATGCCTTCTTCTGCTCGGGAGTGCGCGAGGCGAACACCGTGATCTGGATCAGCACCGCATCGTCGCTGCGCTCGACGCCGTAGGCATTGCCGCAGCGGAAATTCGCCGGCTCATGCTCCGTGATGGCCATGAACGCGTCGTCCACGGGCACGTTCAGCGCCTCGCGCAGGGCGCGGTAGAGGCCGTCGAGAATCGCCTGCCGGTAGGCTTGCGGCTTGCCGGCGCGCATCGAGATGTGGAGCAGAGGCATCGCGCGTCCCTTTGCATGCGGGCCCGGCCAGCAGGGCGAATGCGTACGCCGCTGTTCGGCCCAGTGTTGAAACGGGCTATCAATTCCAGTTGGTTTTTGACACGATGTCGAGAAAGCATGTTCTTGACGTCGTGTCAAATATTTCTAAAAGGAGCCGAGCTTGCGGCCGCGCGAATTCGACCATGACGATGTCCTGCGCATTGCGTTCGACCAGTTCTGGCGCAAGGGCGTGCGCGGCACCTCGCTGTCGGACATCGCGCGCGATGCCGGCGTTCAGCGCGGCAGCCTCTACAACGCCTTCGGCAGCAAGGAAGCGCTGTTCCTGCAGGCCTATGAACGCTATGCCGGGGATTATCTCCTCGCGCTGCAGAAGGCGCTCGGGACGGGCAACCTGCGCAAGCGCCTCACCGCGTTCTTCGATCTGACCATCACCAATTTCCGCTCGGGCACGCCGCCGCGCGGATGTCCGACCACGCGCGGCCTGATGGAGCTCGGCGCCGCGGAAGGCGAGGGATTGGACGAAGAAGCGCGCCAGGCTCTTGCGGGCCTTATCTCGCGCATCACTGCACTGGTTCAGGACACGTTGTCGGCAGGTGCCGAGCGCGGCGAGTTCAACGGCAATGCCGCGGCCGCGGCGCTGCACATCGTCACCGTGACGCGCGGCCTCGCCGTGCTCGAACGTGCCTTCGGCGACGAGCCGCAATTGCGCAAGATCGCCGCGCACACCATCGATCTCCTGCTCGGCAGGAAGGGCGGCTAGCGCATGATCCGGAAAAGTGTGAAGCGGTTTTCCGGAAAGATCATGCGCAAACAACAACCCTCACCACAAGGCAAGCGCGTTGACCGCCCGCGTTGCCGCAGCTTCCTTGCCCGAGTCGACGAACTCGCAGACGATGGATTCGAGCTCGCCCGGCTGCTTACGCCGCGCGACCGCCAGCAGCCGCATCAATTCCGTCTCGTCCTTCGACAGGCGACGACAGGACGGCGGCATGAAGCACAGCTCGCATGGCCGGCCGCTGCGCAGGATCCTGACCAGCGCAGCCACGCGCGCGACCAGCAGCGGACTGTCGGCAATGCCAGGCGCCTCGTCGGCAAAGCGATAGGCGGCTTCCCAGCAATCAGAGGCGCCGGTGGTGTAGGCCGCTCCGATGAAGCGGAACAGCGACAGCGCGACGCGGCAGAAATCGTCGTAGCGCAGGGGCGCGCCGCAAGCGCGGCCTGGAGCGGACAGAGCCGCGATTGGCCGGCATCCGGTATAGAACCGCAAATAGCTGGGGTCATGACTGATCTCGTCAGTGCAATGTCGGGCTTCCGACCAGCCAGCTCTTCATCGCCATGGTCCGGTCATGGTCGAACGACCGCACCTGTCGATCGGGCAGGATGAGCCCTGCCATGCGGAAGATCGTGGCGAGGCCCCGCACGGGCGCCAGCGCCCAATCGGCGCCGACCGGCGGCAGCCAGGTCTCGAACCGTTCGCGCACGATGTCGATGCGATCCTGTTGTGCCGCGGCGATGGCCTGCAGAATCCCTTGCTCGCTGTCCGACATGCGCGGACAGGTCGGGCAGTGCACTTCGATCGCGGTATGGGCCGTGCAGGCGAAGACCTCGATGATGGATTCCAGCGAGAGCACGGCATCGCCCACGCGGAAATGGTCGTACACCTCCTGAATATCGGCTGCGGTCGGAACGGCGCCTCCGCTGCGTGCCTTGGCCCGGAATCCCCAGATGAAGAGCCGTTCCGCCGCACTGAGCGCGGGAAGGTCGACAGACCCTGATGATGTCGATTGATGCATGATACCTCTGGCCCTTGGCTGCGCTCACGCCACAGCTGGCGCTGATCGTCTGCACCGATCGTTCTGCCGGAGCCCTCTCCAAGTCAACGCTCGCAGGGGCGATATCGAGGTCTTCTAGTTTTGAAGAGGTATATATTCGAAGACGGGCGCGGCGCCGCGAGGGTGCGAAAGCCGTGCGCGGCCGCTGGGCCTCGGCGGCGCCGTTGGGGAACCCGAATGCTTAAAGCTTTGCTAAGAAGATCGGGATAAACTGGCATGTCTGTCCCGCCAAATTTCGTGAGCTCCGATGATTTTCTCCCGCATCAGTTTCAAGCTGGTCCTGATTGTCGGCATCAGCCTCCTCGGCATGATCGCCCTGGCGCCGATTGCGCTGTCGACCCTGCGCACGCAGATGGTCGCCGATCGCCAGGCCAAGACGCAGCAGATGGTCGATGTCGGCTACGGCATCCTCGCCCATTATCAGAAGCTCGAGAGCGACGGAAAACTCCCGCGCGAGCAGGCCCAGGCCGCCGCGATCGCCGAGATCAAGAGCCTGCGCTACGACAAGGTCGAGTATTTCTGGATCAACGACATGGCCCCCAAGATGGTCATGCATCCGATCAAGCCGGAGCTCGACGGCAAGGATCTCTCCGGGATGAAGGATCCCGCCGGCAACGCGCTGTTCATGGGCTTCGTCGACGTCGTCAAGAAGCAGGGCGCGGGCTTCTACGGCTACCTCTGGCCGAAGCCCGGCTTCGACCAGCCGGTCGGGAAAATCTCCTATGTGAAGGGCTTTGCGCCCTGGGGCTGGATCATCGGTACCGGCATCTATCTCGACGATGTCGACGCCGTCTTCCGCCAGGCCGCGACGACGTTCGGCTATGTCTGCCTCGCCGTGCTGGTCGTGGTCCTCGGCGCCTCCTTCCTGATCGGCCGCAGCGTGACCCGGCCACTGGCAAAAATCACCGCGCTGACCGAGCGGCTCGCCGCCGGCGACAGCGCGTTCGAGGTGCCCTATACCGACCGCAACAACGAGGTCGGCGGGCTCGCCAAGGCGCTGGCCGTGTTCAAGGACAATGCGTCGGCCGTCGGGCGGATGCATGCCGAGCAGCAGGAGCTGAAGCAGCGGGCCGACGGCGAGAAGCGCAAGGCCATGACTGACCTCGCCGGCAAGTTCGAGGCGAGCGTTCAGGCCGTCGTCCGCGACGTCTTCAACGAGGCGCGCGCGATGCAGCAGGCCGCGCAGGGCATGTCGGAAACCGCGGACAAGGCGACCGACCGCGCAAGCTTCGTCGCTTCCGCCTGCCAGCAGGCCTCGAGCAACGTGCAGACGGTGGCCTCCGCCGCCGGCCAGCTGTCGTCCTCGATCTCGGAGATCAGCCAGCGCGTCGCACAGGCCGCGACGGTGGCCGACAAGGCCGCCGCCGACGGCCAGCGCACCAACGACACCGTGCAGGGATTGGCAGCGGCCGCGCACAAGATCGGCGAGGTCATCGACCTCATCAACCAGATCGCCTCGCAGACCAATCTGCTCGCGCTCAACGCCACGATCGAGGCGGCGCGGGCGGGCGAAGCCGGCAAGGGCTTTGCGGTGGTCGCGAGCGAAGTGAAGTCACTGGCGAGCCAGACCGCGAAGGCGACCGACGAGATCGGCGCGCAGATCACCGCGATCCAGGCCGAGACCAATCAGGTCGTCGGCAACATCGAGAGCATCCGTGCCACCATCATGGAGGTCAACGAGATCTCCTCATCGATCGCCGCCGCGGTCGAGGAGCAGGGCGCCGCGACGCAGGCCATCGCACACAGCGTGCAGGAGGCAGCCTCCGGCACCGACCAGGTCTCGCAGAACATCTCCGGCGTCACCGACGCGACCGCGGAAACCGGCCAGGCCGCAGGCCTCGTGCTGCAATCGAGCGGCCGGCTGACGCAGAAGCTGCAATCGCTCGAGAACGAGGTCAGCACCTTCGTCGCGGGCGTGCGCGCGGCGTAACGAAAAGCGCTTCGAGACGACTTTCTTTTTCCGCGTCGCGGCATCGGCCGCGACACGTATGCTGTTTTTCTTGACATGACCTCTGCCGTGCTCGACGTGTAGCGATGTCGATTGACGGCACGTGCGTGCCCTCGAAAAGAAAAGCAACACGGGAAAGACGTCATGAGCGCGGGTCTCAACGAGAAGGATTATCTCGCCACCTTGCGTGGCCTGTGGGACAAGGCCTGGCCCAAAGGCATGCCGCGTTCGCCGAATTATCTGCACGGCGAAGTTCCCTTGACGGAATATCTGCGCGCCTGGGCGAAGCGCAGTCCGGAGCGGCCCGCGATCATCTTCTACGGCCACGTCACCACCTATGCGGAGCTTGACCGGCAGAGCGACCGTTTTGCGGCGCTGCTGCGGGCCAAGGGCGTCGGCAAGGGTGACCGCGTCGCCGTGTTCCTGCCGAATTGCCCGCAATTCCATATCGTGTTTTTCGGCATTTTGAAGCTCGGCGCGATCCACGTCCCCGTCAGCCCGCTGTCGCGCGCGTTCGAGCTGTCCTACGCGCTCAACGACAGCCAGGCCGAGGTGATCGTCGCCCTTGACCAGCTCATCCCCGTCGTCGAGCAGGTGAGGGGCGAGGTGCGCCTGCGCGAGATCATCGTCACCAGCTTCGCCGACGTCGTGCCGACAACGCCCGCGTTCCCCGTTCCGGACTCGATCCGCACGCCGCGCGTTGCGGTGCCGGGCGCGACCGATCTGTTGCCCGCGCTTGCGGCGATGCCTGCGCCGACGCCGCTGCCGCCGCCCGGACTCGATGATGTTGCCGCGCTCAACTACACCGGCGGGACCACCGGCATGCCCAAGGGCTGCGTCCATACCCACCGCGACATGGTCTACACGGCGGCGGCCAATTACGGCATCTCGATGCCGCCCGGCGAGAGCAGCGTGTTCCTGTCGTTCTTCCCGGAGTTCTGGATTGCGGGCGAGAACTCTGGCCTGATCTTCCCGCTGTTCTGCGGCGCCACGCTGGTCCTGCTCGCGCGCTGGGATGCCGTCGGCGCGATGGCCGCGATCGACAAATACAAGGTCACGATCACTGCGATGCCGGTCGACGGCGCCGTCGAGCTGATGGACCATCCGCGCTGGAGCGAGTTCGATCTGTCATCGTTGCAGCAGGTCCGCGTCGTCTCCTTCGTCAAGAAGCTCAACGCCGATTATCGCAAGCGCTGGAAGGATCTCACCGGCACGATCCTGATGGAGGCGGCGTGGGGCATGACGGAGACCCACACCTCCAACACGTTCACGGCAGGATTCCAGGACGACGATTTCGACCTCAACAATCAGCCGATCTTCGTCGGCCTGCCGGTCCCCGGCGCCGAGTTCAAGATTACCGATTTCGAGACCGGCGCATTGCTGCCGCTCGGCGCGGAAGGCGAGATCCGCGTGCGGACGCCCTCGCTGCTCAAGAGCTACTGGAACAAGCCGGAGGCGACCGCCGAGTCGCTCGTCGACGGTTGGCTGCGCACCGGCGACATCGGCAACATCGACAAGGACGGCTTTCTGCACTTCCTCGGCCGCCGCAAGGAGATGCTGAAGGTCAAGGGCATGAGCGTGTTCCCGCCGGAGATCGAGGCGCTGCTGGGCCAGCACCCGAAGGTGCTGGGCTCAGGCGTGGTCGGGCGCGACGATCCTGACAAGGGGCAGGTGCCGGTGGCCTATATCCAGCTCAAGCCGGAGGCGGTCGGCACCATCTCTGCGGAAGATCTGCGCGCCTGGTGCGCCGAGCGCATGGCCGTCTACAAGATCCCGGAAGTGCGTATTATCGATGCCCTGCCGCTGACGGCGACGGGCAAGGTGAAGAAGCAGGATCTCGATCCGAATAGTCCTGCTGCTGTCTGAGTGAGAGAGACGATGTCGTTCAAGAAGCTCCTGATCGCCAATCGCGGCGAGATCGCCATCCGCATCGCGCGCGCGGCGGCCGACGCCGGCATCGCGACCGTTGCGATCCATCCCACCGACGATGCGCTGTCGCTGCACGTGCGCGTTGCCGACGAGGCGGTCGAAATCCCCGGTCGCGGCGCCCGGGCCTATCTCGACATCGAGGCGGTGGTGAAGGCGGCCAAAAGCGTCGGCTCCGATGCCGTGCATCCCGGCTACGGCTTCCTCAGCGAGAATGCGGCATTCGCCAAGGCGTGCGCGGACGCAGGCCTGACGTTCGTCGGGCCGAAACCGGCGGCGCTCGAGCTGTTCGGCGACAAGGTTGCGGCACGGCAACTGGCAAAGCGTTGCGGCGTGCCGATCATTGCCGGCACCAGCGGGCCGTCCTCGCTGGAGGAGATCACGGCGTTCTTTGCTTCCCTCGGCAGCAATGCTGCGATCGTGATCAAGGCAATGGCCGGCGGTGGCGGGCGCGGCATGCGCGTGGTCGAGAACGCATCCGATCTCGCGGAGGCCTATGCGCGCTGCCAGTCCGAGGCCAAGGCTGCCTTCGGCCTCGACGGCGTCTATGCCGAGCGGCTGATCCGGCAGGCGCGGCATATCGAGGTGCAGATCATCGGCGATCGTCACGGCGCGATCTCTCATCTCTGGGAGCGCGAATGCACCATCCAGCGCCGGCACCAGAAGCTGATCGAGGTCGCGCCGAGCCCGTCGCTGAACGATCCCTTGCGCGGCCGCATCATCGAGGCGGCGAAGCAGCTTGCGACGGCGGCCTCTTACGACAATCTCGGCACGTTCGAGTTCCTGGTCGACGGCACGGCCGAGGACAGTTTTGCCTTCATCGAGGCCAATCCGCGGCTCCAGGTCGAGCACACCGTGACCGAAGAGGTGCTCGGGCTCGACCTCGTCCGTGCCCAGCTTGCGGTCGCGGCGGGCGCTTCGCTGGCCTCGCTCGGCCTTGCGCAGGGGTCGATCCCGAAGCCGCGCGGCCATGCCATGCAGCTTCGCGTCAACATGGAAACTCTGGACGAGACGGGCGCCACGCATCCGACCGGCGGCGTGCTCGCATTGTTCGAGCCGCCGTCGGGCCCCGGCGTCCGCGTCGATAGTTTCGGCTACGCCGGCTACAAGACCAGCGCGGCCTTCGACTCGCTACTCGCAAAAGTCATCGTGCATACGCCGGGCGAAGCCTGGCACGACGTGGTTGCCAAAGCCTCGCGTGCCCTGCGCGAATTCCGGATCGACGGCGTCGTCACCAATATCGCCTTCCTGCAGGCGGTGCTGGCGCATCCCGATTTCAGGACCAACCGCATCGCGACCGATTTCATCGATCGCAATATCGCCAAGCTCGTCGATGCCGCCGACGGTGCGGCTAAGCCGCTTTACTTTGCGCCGGCGGAAGGAAGTGGCGTTCACGGCGCGGAGACCCATGTCGCGCAAGTGGTGCCTGAAGGCACGGTGATGGTCGCAGCACCCTTGCAGGGAACCATCGTCACCATTCAGGTGAAGGAAGGCGAGATCGTGCGCCCCGGCCAGCAGCTCGCCGTGATCGAATCCATGAAGATGGAGCATCTGGTGATGGCCGAGCAGGGCGGCCGTGTCATGACGCTCGCCGCCGGCGACGGTGCCACGCTAATGCATGGCGAGGCGATCCTCTATCTGGAGCCGCTTGATGTTGCGGCCGACAGCACAACGGCTGAAGCCGACATCGATCTCGACCACATCCGTCCCGATCTTGCAGAGCTGATAGCGCGCCAGGCGAACACGCTGGATGCGAATCGCCCCGCCTCGGTCGAGCGCCGCCGCAACACCAATCAGCGCACCGCGCGCGAGAACGTCGCCCAGCTCGTCGACGAAGGCTCGTTCATGGAATATGGCAGCCTCGCCATCGCGGCGCAGCGCCGCCGCCGCAAGCTCGACGATCTCATCAAGAACACGCCGGCTGACGGCCTCGTCATGGGCGTCGCCACGGTGAATGGCGAGAAGTTCGGGCCCGAGGGTGCGCGCTGCATCGTCGTAGCCTATGACTACACCGTGCTCGCGGGCACGCAGGGCCACATGAACCACAAGAAGATCGACCGCATGCTGACCCTAGCGGAAGACTGGCGCGTGCCCCTGGTGTTCTATGCCGAAGGTGGCGGCGGCCGGCCCGGCGACACCGACCGGCTCGGTATGACCGGGCTCGACGGTCCGTCCTTCGTGCAATTCGCAAGGCTCTCCGGCCTCGTGCCCGTGATTGGTGTCGTCTCCGGCTATTGCTTCGCCGGCAACGCCGCGATGCTCGGCTGCTGCGACGTGATCATCGCCACCAAGAACGCCTCGATCGGCATGGGCGGCCCTGCGATGATCGAAGGCGGCGGCCTCGGCGTCTATCATCCGGCCGAGGTCGGCCCTGTTTCGTTCCAGTCGCCGAACGGCGTCATCGACATCCTGGTCGATGACGAGGAGGAGGCGACATCCGTCGCGCAAAAGTATCTGTCCTATTTCCAGGGCTCGGTGACGGAGTGGGAGGCCGCCGACCAGCGCCTGCTCCGCCGCGCCATCCCCGAGAACCGGCTGCGCGTCTACGACATCCGCAGCGTCATCGATCTCGTTGCCGACAAGGATTCCGTGCTGGAGCTGCGCCGCGACTACGGCGTCGGCATGATCACCGCGCTGATCCGCATCGAGGGAAAACCGTTCGGCCTAATCGCCAACAATCCGCGTCACCTTGGCGGTGCGATCGATGCCGATGCCGGCGACAAGGCCGCGCGCTTCCTCCAGCTCTGCGACGCGTTCGACTTGCCCGTCGTCTCGCTCTGCGACACGCCCGGCTTCATGGTCGGCCCGGAAGCGGAGAAGACCGCGATCGTGCGCCACGTCTCGCGCATGTTCGTCACGGGCGCGAGCCTCACCGTGCCGCTGTTCGGCATCGTGCTGCGCAAGGGTTATGGCTTAGGGGCACAGTCGATGATCGGCGGCGGCTTCCACGCCTCCTTCTTCACCGCGGCCTGGCCGACCGGCGAGTTCGGCGGCATGGGGCTGGAAGGTTATGTCCGCCTCGGCTTCCGCAAGGAGATGGAGGCGATCACTGATCCCGAGGAGCGCGAGACCTATTACCGCAACAAGGTCGCCGAGCTCTACGCCAACGGCAAGGCGGTCTCGATCGCCTCGGTGTTCGAGATCGACAACGTCATCGATCCCGCCGAGACGCGCCGCTGGATCATGGCCGGAGTCCGTTCGGTGCCGAAGCCGCCGGCCAGGGCCGGGAAGAAGCGGCCCTGCATCGATACGTGGTGAGGGCGGTGCAGCAAGCACGAGTCGCTTAAGGCTATCTGTATCCACATTGTCATGCCCGGGCTTGTCCCGGGCATCCACGTTCCTTCGCATCCGCGGTAACGCGTGGATGGCCGGGACAAGCCCGGCCATGACGGCGCTGAGGCAGTGTGCCTTCATCCTCGTTCCCGGTTCCCGATTGACATCCCCGCCTGTGGTGCCAGACTTTGCACAATAATACAGGGTGGAGACGTCCGCGATGGCCAGCCTGTCGGCCTCGAACCATGTCGCCCGTGTCTTGTCCGTCGCCAATCAATTGGCCGACGTCGATGCCTCTTCGCGCATTGCCGATTCCTGGCGGCGCTGCCTGATCGGCCACAAGCTCGACCCCGCCCGCCAGGGCCCGCCGCAGACGCTGACCGAGGCCGAGGTCCGGCATGTCGCCGAACCCATGGAGCAGCTGATCCGGCTGGCGACGCCGGAGCTCGAAGACCTCGCGCGGGTGCTGCGCGAGGCCGGCTATTGCGTCAATCTCGCCGACCCCAGCGCCACGATGCTGTGGAGCCGGCTGCCCGGCCCGGCCGATACTGAAATATTCATGCGCTGGAAGGTCTACACCGGCTCGAATTTTTCCGAGGCTTTTGAAGGCACCAACGGGCTCGGCACCGCACTTGCGGAGCGGAAGCCGATCCTGGTCCATCGTGACGAGCATTTTCGCGCGCAGTGGCACATGTTCTCCTGCGCCGTGGCGCCGCTGTTCGATCAGGCCGGTCGCCTCGCCGGCGCCGTGAACATCACCTCTTGCCGCGAGGATCTCGGGCGCATGGCGCATCAGCTCGCGCTCGCGGTGACGATGGAGGCGACGCGGCGCATGGAGGGCGCAATCTTCCGCGGTCATTTCCGCAACGCCTGGATCGCGACCGTGCCGGGCGACGGCGGCAGCGGTCTGCTCGCCTATGACGACGATCGCCGCATCGTCGGCGCCTGCCGTTCGGCGCGCGCATTGCTGGGTCTCACCGACGGCTTGATCGCGTCCGGCATCGATCTGTCGCGCTACGTCAAGTTCGATCATCATGCCGCCCGCGGCGCGGACGGTGTCGTTGAGCTGCGCCGCGCCGATGGCAGTGGGTTGGGGCAGGGGCATGTTGCGCCGCCGCTGCGGGCGAGATCATCGGTGCGTCCGCATGCGCCGCGCCGCGATGAGCCCGTCGATCGCTTCGACGCGCTGCATCGGCTCGCCGGCCGCGATCCCGGGCTGATCAGAAGCGTGAAGCGGCTCCGAAGCATAGGCGATCACAATTTGCCGGTGCTGCTCCATGGCGAGACCGGCGTCGGCAAGGACGTGTTCGCGCGCGCTATTCACGCCGCCAGCAACCGCGCGCGCAGCAATTATGTGGCGCTGAACTGCGCGGCGATGCCGGAGAGCCTGATCGACGCCGAGCTGTTCGGCTACGAGGCCGGCGCCTTCACCGGCGCGCGGCGCGACGGCTCGAAGGGCCTGATCGTGCAGGCCGACGGCGGCACGCTGTTCCTCGACGAGATCGGCGACATGCCGATCGCGCTGCAGACGCGGTTGCTACGCGTGTTGGAAAACCGCGAGGTCTGGCCGCTCGGCGCGCTCAAGCCTGTCGCCGTCGACATCCGCCTCATCAGCGCCACCCACCGCGATCTCGGCCGCATGGCCGAAGAAGGCGGCTTCCGCGCCGATCTCTATTTCCGCCTGCGCGGCCTCGAGGTGCGGCTGCCGGCCTTGCGCGAACGTGCCGACCGGGACGACGTCATCCGCCAGATCGCGCGCGAGGAGGCGCCGAACTGCAGGCTTTCGGACCAAGCGTGGTCGCAACTCTCGGCCTATTCCTATCCCGGCAACATGCGCCAGCTTCGCCACGTGCTGCGGCTCGCCGGCTGCACCGCGGAGAACGGGGTCATCACCGATGCGGACCTCGACCTGCCGCCGTTCGGAAAAGCGGAGCCGGACCTCGAAGCGGCCGAGCGCGCCACGATTGTCGAGGCCCTTCGCAAGCATGGCGGTCGCGTCACGGAAGCGGCACGGGCCCTGAAGCTGAGCCGCGCGACGCTCTATCGGAAGATCAAGCTGCTGAAGATCGAAACGGCGCAGTAGGGCTTGGCTGCATGCGGCGAGACGCGTGAGGGGTCTCTCTCCGCGAGTCCGGAATCGTAGGGTGGGCAAAGGCGCGCTTGCGCCGTGTCCACGTCGTCTCACCAATAGGCAGGACGTGGGCACGCTTCGCTTTGCCCACCCTACGATACTGCGTTCGCGGCGAGAACGCTTCGCGCAACCTTCTCTCATAAGGGTAGAAGGAAGAGGCACCGAGGCTAGCGCCGCTATCCCTACGAAAAATCTGTCCAGCTCAGATGCCGTGAATCGAGGTCGCCGACCGTCACCGTTTCGCGCATCTCCTGCGGCGTGTAAAAACTGCTGCGCAGGTACACCAGCGGCGCGGCGGACGCCAAATGCGACACGCCGCGCACTTCGCCGACGAAGATCGAATGCGTCGTCGTCTCGAACTCCTGCGCCAGCACGCAGTCGAATGCGGCGACCGCATCCGTCAGCACCGGGGCGCCGGTCGCGCCGCGCGTCCATTGCCCGAACGCAAAACGGTCGTCGCCGTTGACGCCCTTCTGGCCGCTGAAGGTGAGCGCGAGCAGGGCGTGGTCCTCGTGCAGGAAGTTGATCGCGAAGGCGCCTTCCTCGCGGATGCGCGCATGGGCGCTGGCGTTGCGGTTGACGCAGACGATCAGCGAGGGCGGGCTATCCGACAGCGAGCAGGCCGACGTCACCGTCAATCCCGTACGCTTGCCGTGCTCGGCGCCGACCGTGACCAGCGCGACGGCGCCGGCACATTGGCGCATCGCCTGCTTGAAATCCTTTACGTCGAGAGGATTGGCGTCGACCGTCACGCGGAAATCTCCGAAAATAGAAGCGGGTGCGGCACGTTCGCGCCGCACCCGCTGAGCGTCAAGCCGCCTTCTTCGCGGAGCCGAGATGCGCAACGCGCGGCATCACCTCGTTCTTCAGCAGCGAGAGCGAGTGGTGCCAGGCTTCCGCCTTGTGCTTGTAGTCGAAGCCGAACACCAGCAGCACGCCGAAGCCGCCGACCTCGTCGTAGATCTTTTCGATCTTTTCGGCGACGGTTGCGGGCGAGCCGACGATCCAGTTCCGCTTGGCGCAATATTCGACGGTGACGTCGCTGTCGGGGACATCGGGCGCGTGCTTGAGATAATCCTTGAAGCCGAAATGGCCGAGCAGCGGCAGGAAATACTCGCTCATCATCCGGCCCATCATGTCACCCGTCGAGAGCTTCCAGGCTTCCTCGTCGGTGTCGGCGACGAACACCTCGCGCACCAGACGCCAGTCCGCACGGTTCGGTTTGCGCCCGGTCTTGGCGGCGCCGATCTCGACGGAGTCCCAATGGCTCGAGACATAGGCCGGGTTGAGGTTGAGGCTCATCGGAATGAAGCCGCGCTCGCCGGCGAGTTTTAGCGTGTCCGAGTTCTTCGACAGCCCGGCAACGCCGATCGGCGGATGCGGCGCCTGCAAGGGCTTGATGTGGGGCTTGAGGAAGTCGAACATCGTGTCCGGCTTGGTCACCGTCCAGAACTTGCCCTTGTGGGTGAAGGGCGCCGGCTCCGTCCACGGCTTCAGGATGATCTCCAGCGCCTCGCGCGTCATGTCGCGGTTCTGCCCGCTCATGCCGTCGACGTTGAACATCGCCCAGTCGCTCGGCAGGCCGGAGGCCGCGACGCCGAAATTGAGCCTTCCCTCGGAGAGATGGTCGAGCATCGCCACGCGATTGGCGAGCTCGGCCGGGTGGTGATAGGGCAGCAGAAAGCCGCCCGGCCCGATGCGAAGCTTCTTGGTCTGCATCAAGGCCTGCGCGATCAGGAGGTCTGGCGTGGGATTGGGTTCCCAGGGCGCGGTGTGGTGCTCGCCGACCCAGGCCTCCTGATAGCCGAGCTCGTCCAGCCAGCGCATGACCTGCAGGTCCCAGTCGTTCCCTTCCTTCAGGCCGCACTCCGGCGGATGCGAAGGCATCGTGAAATAGCCGATCTCCATGGGTTTCCTCATCTGATGTTGACGCGTCTTGTCGCGCGTTGACGGAGTTGAACAACCAAGCTTCAGCAAGCGGTGTGCCAGCGCTTCAGCAAGCGGTGTGCCAGCGCGGTGCAGCTTCAAATCGACGAGAAAGGGCTGGTTTGCTCGCACAATAGCCGGTATCTCGGCACAGACCCGCAAGACGTCGTCTCATTGTCGCGAGACGGAGTCCCAGACGTGAGACGAGGACAGTTTCGAATGACCGAACCCGCTTATGTCGCGGTGGACTGGGGCACCAGCAGTTTCCGGCTGTGGCTGGTCGATCATGCCGGCGAGGTGCTGACTGAGCGGCGCAGCGGCGAGGGCATGCTGGCGGCGGCGAAGACTGGCTTTCCCGCCGTGCTGCAATCACATCTTGCGGCGATTGAGGCGCCGGATCATCTGCCGGTTCTCGTCTGCGGCATGGCCGGTGCCAGGAACGGTTGGGTCGAAGCGGGCTATGTCGACACGCCGGCGCCACTCTCGGCCGTCCTGAAACAGGCCGTGCGCGTCCCCGGCGAAGCGCGCGACATTCGCATCCTGCCGGGCATCGCGCAGCGCGATGCAGCCGCGCCGGACGTCATGCGCGGCGAGGAAACGCAGCTGCTCGGCACACTCGGCCTGGATGCCGCGGGCGAGGCGCTGGTTTGCATGCCCGGCACGCATTCGAAATGGGTGTGCGTGAAGGGCGGCATCGTCGAAAGATTTTCCACGTTCATGACTGGCGAGCTCTTCGGCGCCATCTCGCGCGAGACCATCCTGTCGTTGGCGGTCGCCGGCGCCGATGAGGCCGAGGATGTCGCGAGCTTCAAGGCGGCGGTGAAAGCCGCGTATGAGGCGCCGGCCTTCGCCGCCAATCTCTTGTTCGGCGCGCGGTCGCGCCAGTTGCTGTTCGGCGGCACGCCGGCCGCGGCGCGCGAGACGCTATCGGGCACGTTGATCGGCGTCGAGCTTGCGGCAGGGCTCTCCGGCACCGTGCCGCAAGCGGGCGTCAAGCTGATCGCGTCGGGGCGGCTTGCGATGCTGTACCGGCTGGCGTTTGAGGCGCTGTCGGTCAACGCAACTCCGGTCGATGCGGATGAAGCCGTCCGCCGCGGCCTGTCGATGGCGGCTGCCGCGATCTGGACGAAATCAAAGGATTTTTGAGATGAGCGTTCCCTTTCCGCCGATGAAGCGGCCGTTGGTTGCGATCCTGCGCGGCGTCAAGCCCGAGGAGACCGAGGCCATCGTCGCCGTGCTGATCGAAGCCGGCATGACGGCGATCGAGATTCCCCTGAACTCGCCCGATCCGTTCCGCTCCATCGCAATGGCCGTGAAGCAGGCACCTCCGGGGGTGCTGATCGGTGCCGGCACGGTGCTGGCGACCGCGGATGTCGATCGTCTCAACGACGTCGGCGGCAAGCTGATGGTCTCGCCGAATGTGGACACGCAGGTGCTCGTGCGTGCGCATCAATATGCCATGGTCACGCTACCCGGCGTGTTTTCGCCGACCGAGGCGCTGCTCGCGGCGCGCTCGGGCGCATCGGGTCTGAAGTTCTTTCCGGCCAGCGTGTTAGGTGCCTCCGGCATCGCCGCGATCCGCGCCGTGCTGCCATCGGGCGTCATGATCGCGGCCGTCGGCGGCGTCTCCGATCAGAATTTTGCGGAGTACATCAAGGGCGGCGTCACCGCCTTCGGGCTCGGCTCCAGCCTCTACAAGCCCGGCATGAGCGCAGCCGATGTCGCGGAGCGCGCGAAGGCGACGATCGCGGCTTACGATCGGGCAATTCAGAAAGATTGAACGGACAATAACTAGCCGTGATCCTGACATAGCCTATTGTGCCACATGGAGCCGCGATGCTCGCATTTGCGCATCGTGTGATGTGACTGGCTGAAATCAGGAGACCGACATGGCGATCAACAACGTGGCCGATCTGTTCGTGGCAACGCTCGAACAGGCCGGCGTCAAGCGCATCTACGGCATCGTCGGCGACAGCCTGAACGCCCTGACCGAGGCGCTGCGCCGCCGCGGCACCATCGAATGGATCCATGTCCGCCACGAGGAGGTCGCCGCGTTCGCCGCCGCCGGCGAAGCCGAGATGACCGGAAGCCTTGCGGTGTGCGCGGGCTCCTGCGGTCCCGGCAATCTGCATCTGATCAACGGCCTGTTCGACGCGCATCGCAGCCGCGTTCCCGTGCTGGCGATCGCCGCGCAGATCCCGACCGCCGAGATCGGCGGCGGCTATTTCCAGGAGACCCATCCGCAGAACCTGTTCCGCGAATGCAGCCATTATTGCGAGCTGGTCTCCGACCCGAGCCAGCTTCCTTACGTGCTGGAGAATGCCATCCGCGCGGCGGTGGGCCTGCGCGGCGTCGCCGTCGTCGCCATGCCTGGCGACGTCGCGTTCCGCAGCCCGCCCAAGCGCGCGCTGTCGACCACACGCGGACTCGCGCTGTCGGCGCCGAATGTGGTGCCGCAGGCGGATGAGCTGAAGGCGCTGGCCGATCTCCTCGACGGCACCGAGCGCGTTACCCTGTTCTGCGGCCGCGGCTGCGCCGGCGCGCATGCGCCCTTGATGCAACTGGCCGAAGCGCTGAAGAGCCCGATCGTCCATGCGCTCGGCGGCAAGGAGCATGTCGAGTACGACAACCCCTATGATGTCGGCATGACCGGCTTCATCGGCTTCTCCTCGGGCTATGCCGCCATGCATGCCTGCGACGCCCTGGTGATGCTCGGCACCGATTTTCCCTACAAGCAGTTCTTCCCTGTTGATGCGAAGATCGCGCAGATCGACATCCGCCCGGAAAATCTGGGACGACGCTGCAAGATCGATCTCGGCCTCGTCGGCGACGTCAAGCTCACCATCGAAGCGCTGCTGCCGCTGCTGAAAGCGAAGACGCAGCGCAAGCATCTGGACGACGCCGTCGCGCATTACAAGAAGGCGCGCGAGGGTTTGGACTCGCTCGCCAAGGGCACGCCGGGCAGCAAGCCGATCCATCCGCAATATCTCGCAAAAGTCATCAGCGACCACGCGTCCGACGACGCGGTCTTCACCGCCGATGTCGGCACGCCCACGGTGTGGGCCGCGCGCTATCTCGACATGAACGGCCGCCGCCGGCTGGTCGGCTCCTTCGTGCACGGCTCGATGGCCAACGCGATGCCGCAGGCGATCGGCGCGCAGGCCGCCCAGCCGGGCCGCCAGGTCATCTCGCTCTCCGGCGACGGCGGCTTCACCATGATGATGGGCGATCTGATCACGCTGACGCAAGAGAAGCTGCCGGTGAAGGTCGTGATCTTCAACAACGGCGTGCTCGGCTTCGTCGCGCTGGAGATGAAGGCGGCGGGCTTCGTCGACACCAATGTCGACCTGGAGAATCCCGATTTCGCGGCGATGGCGCGCGCAATGGGCATCTTCGCCAAGCGCGTCGAGGACCCCGGCGAGCTCCCCGGTGCTGTCAAGGAGATGCTCGCCCATAACGGGCCGGCGCTGCTCGACGTCGTCACCGCCAAGCAGGAGCTGTCGATGCCGCCGACCATCACGCCCGAGCAGATCAAGGGTTTCAGCCTCTGGGTCCTACGCGCGGTGATGAACGGCCGCGGCGACGAGGTGCTCGATCTCGCGAAGACGAACCTATTGCCGCGTTAGCCCCGCTTCACCGATGGCGCGGGCAGCCGCTCGTGTCGGTTCTGGAAGCGGTGCCAGTGCATCACGGAGCCGATCAGCAGGGCCGGCACGAAGCCGAGCACGATCAGGAAGTGCGGCAGCTCCTTCGACGAGACGAAGGCGATGGCGATGTCCGAGATCAGCCAGAGCGCTGCGAATATCACCGCAAAGTCCGTTCGCGGGCAGCGCAGGTAGTAGAACACGGCGGTGATGACGATCGCGGGCCCGATCGCAACGCCGATCATGATCGCGGTCAGCTCCTTCGGCGTCAACGCGTCGAGCATCATCGAGGCCAGCAGCCAGAGTGCGGCGAACATGGCGACGATGTCGAGCGGATGCCGCAATCCAATACCTCTCGCGGGGACGTGCTATCGTTGTGGCCGGAGCTGCGGCCGTCAAGTCAAAATGCGCTTATTCCTCGTCACTTCCGGGCGTCGGGCGCAGCATGAAATGGCCGAAGGCGGTGGCGATCGGCTTGGCCGCGTCATCCTGCCAGGCGCGCGCCTCGAAGGCGACGATGCGCCGGCCCTGCTTCACGATCGAGACGTTGGCAAACGTGTCGAGCGCACGGCCGGAGCGCAGATAGTTGACGGTGAGCCCGATCGGCTTGGGCGGCGCGGCGGCGCCGAGCTCGCGCGCGACGCCGATGATCGCGGTGGTCTCGAGGAAGGCGCCGGTCATGCCGCCATGGATCGCAGGCAGGATCGGGTTGCCGATGATTTTTGGCGAGAACGGCATCGTCAGCGTGCCGTCGTCATTGACGCGGATGCCGAGAGCGCGCGCGAACGGGCTGCGCGCGAAGGGGCCATCCGGATCTTCCGGCGCCTCCAGCACCGGGATGCTGCGCGCATCCATCCTGCGGTCGGCGAGCATGTTGGTGCGGTTGGCGCCGATCATGAAGCAGGCGGTCGCAGTCGCTACCGGATCGTCCTCGGACTCCTGATAGGCGGTGGAGCGCACGAAGGCGATCGAGCGCGTGGTGCGGTAGCAGACCGAATGCGCCTTGATGTCGAGGCCGGGCGTCGCCGGCTTCTGATAGTCGATGCGCAGGTCGAGGGTTGCGATCGCGCGCGTGCCGTCGAGTGCAAGCTGCACCGCCATGCCGCAGCTCTCGTCCAGCATCGCGGTGACGACGCCGCCATGCAGCACGCCGGTCTCGGTGTCGCCGACGAAGACGGGACGATAGGGCAGGCTCGACCAGGCCTCGGCGGGCGCAAAGCGGTCGAGCTGGAGCCCGCTGATATGGCCGTAATCGGAGCGGCGGCCCTTGATGGCGTCGGCGAGTTCCTCGAACGGGAGCGTGGTCGGTATGGTGCTCATGGGGGACGTTTTAGACCAGTGTCGGGCGCGGCGCAAAACCCCGAATTGGCCTCGACAGAGCAGGCCGAAGCACCGATGGTGGGCGCTTCGTTCGCCGACTAGCCGCAAGGAGCGCCCATGGCCGACCCCGAAACGCCCGCCAACAATCAGGGGCCCGTCACCATTTCGAGCTCCAGCTCGGAGCGAGCGCCGATCATCTATTTCGACGGCGCGTCCTGCTTCGGCCATCACAACGGCGCGATCCAGATCGAGCTCGCCGCGAACCTCCTGATGCCGGTTGGTGCCGCCGTCAGGGTCGACGTGATCCAGACCGCGCACCTGCGCTGCAGCGTGGCCGCGGCGCTGGCGCTGCGCGAAGCCCTCGACAAGGCGCTGGCGATGTACCGGCAGGGCCAGCAGCAGCCGGTGACGGAGGAGATCCCGACGGTGAAGAATTGAGGCTGGTGGTGCGACTGCGTCGGCCTTCATGGTTCGAGACGCGCCGCAAGGCGGCGCTCCTCACCATGAGGGTCTAAGATATCGCTGCGAAATCAGACCTCATCCTGAGGAGCCCGCCAACGGCGGGGCGTCTCTAAGGATGGCCGCAAGCGCAAGGCCGAAACGAACAGCCAAGCCTCAGCCCACATGCACCTTCGGCTTCTTGCCGCCGTTCCACTTGCCGTCGAGCGCGCGCTCGATCTGGGCGGCGAGTTGCAGCAGCAGCCCGTCATTGGCCTGCTTGGCGATGGCCTGGATGCCCAGCGGCAGGCCGTGGTCTTGGCTGGCCATCGGCATCGAGATCGCGGGCATGCCGCAGAGATTGGCCAGCGGCGTGAAGGCGAAGAAGCCCCAGAGATTGTCGAACCAGTCGCGCACATCAGGATTGTCTGAGATGGTGAGATACTCCCTGGTGCCGACCTTCGGCGTCGGCAGCGCGGTGATCGGCGTCAGGATCACGTCCCACTGCTCGAAGAAGGCGCCGAAGCCGCGCGATGTGGTGTTGAACACGCCCTGCATCTTGGCACGCTCGGCGAAGCTGGTGTGCCGGCCGGCTTCCCAGATCCGGATGTTCATCGGCTCGATCAGATCTTCCGGCGGCTTTTCCAGCCCGCGGGTGGCGAGCATGTTGGAGATCACCACCGCGAAATTCGAAATGTAGCACGTGGTCTGCGCCTCGAATGCAGCGGGAAGGTCGATCTCCGGCAGCGCATAGTCGACGTGATGGCCGAGGCCTTCGAGGAAGCGTCCGGCCTTCTCCAGCTCGGCTGCGATCTCGGGCGTCGCGGTGTAGTTGCCCCACGTATGGGACAACGCGATACGCAGCTTCGAGGGATCGCGCTTGATCATCTCGGAATAAGGCTGCGCCGTGGTCCAGAACGGCATGAACTCGCCGGGCGCAGGCCCGCGGGCATGATCGACGAAGGCGGCGGTGTCGCGCACGCTGCGCGACTGGCAGCCCTGGATCGAGACGAGGCCGGTGAGATCGGACATGTGGGGGGCGAGCGAGAACACGCCGCGCGAGACTTTCAGCCCGATATTGCCGTTGACGCCGGCGGGAATGCGGATCGAGCCGCCGCCGTCGGTCGCATGCGCGATCGGCACCACGCCGGCGGCGACCATCGCGGCGCTGCCCGCCGAGGAGCCGCAGGTGGTGTAGTCGGTATTCCAGGGATTGCGGGTGACGTAGACGGCGGGATTGTCGGCCGAAGAGCACACGCCGAATTCCGGCGTCGTGGTGCGTCCGATCAGGTTAAGGCCGGCCTGGCGGAATTTGCCGGTGAGGAACGTATCGGCCGCGGCGCGATTGCCGCGCATCAACAGCGAGCCCATTTCCTGCAGCCGGCCCTTCATGGTCGGCCCGAGGTCCTTCATCAGGAAGGGCAGGCCGGCGAACGGACCTGCGAGATTGGCGCCGTCCTTGGCGGGATCGGCGATCACGTCCTCGAACAGCTCGACCACGCCCGACAGCGCCGGATTGACCTTGGCGACACCCGCGGCGGCCTGGCGCGCCAATTCCTTCGCCGACAGCTCGCCCTTGCGGACGCGCCCCGCCAGCGCGACGCCATCGTGCTGCGCCCATTCAGTCCAGCTCATCGGCAAAGTCATGAAGTCCAAATCTCCTCAGATACTTGAGGCCACCTTTTTCGCATGGGACGGCGTGAATCAACTGAGTCGGCGCGAGGGGCAGGGTTGCGCCGGGCGGAGGGGTCGCGAGGATTCGGGATGCCGGTCCTATCAATCCGACAGTCGCGCGATCACTGCAACCGGTCCGCCGCCGGCCGGTCCCTGATGCTCGGCGCCACCAGACACGTAGACCGCGCCGGTACCGGCAAGGCCCGCGATCAGGCCACCAACGGCGGCGCGGGCATGGCGTGTCGAGCTGATGTCGGTGTCTTCGAGCATGGTGTGGCGGAAGCCGCGCACGCTGCCATCAGGCGAGGCCTCCGCCTTGGCGAAGATGTTCACGAGCTCGCGGTCCGCGATGCTCTGCGGGGCCAAGCCAAGCCCGACGCTGTTCAACGCCGATACCACCGCCGCGGCGTCGATGGCATCCTCCATCACGGCATGCCCGATCACGAACTCGCTGGCCGACGACGTCGATTTGCCGAGCACGATGACAACATTATGCATCAGCTCGATCCCCGATGAGGTCGAGGCCACCTTGGAGAATAGATCGTAGCGTCGCAGCACATCCTCGTCGCGGACATCGGAGCCGATCTCGCCGAGTGCGGCCGCAACGCCCAGCGCGGAGGCGCCGCGCGAATAGGCCATTGAGCTGTAAGAGCTCGTCGTCACCGTCTTGTTGCCGCGCGCGTTTGCCGCCGCGACACGCTCGCTGGTCAGCAGCGGGCACTTGATCTGCACGAAATGGACGTCGGCGGGATCAGTGATGCCGGCATCCGTCATCGCGACTTGAACGGCCTTGGCCGTCTCGGTGATCTGCGCGGAGCGGCCGAGCTCTTCGGGCAGGAAGTCCCGCGTGTGCGCCATGCCGATGCACAGGCGCTTGTCGGACGGGCCTGCCGGGCGCTCGACCTTGCTGCGCGTGAACACCGTAAGATGCGGGCTGAGCACGCCCTCGGTGCCGCCGGACATCACGAAGGCGATGCGTTGCTCGACTGCCTCCGGCGACAGGCCGAGCTGGGGCGCCAGCGCCGTGCACAGCGCGCTTACAGCGTACTCCCGCGTGAAATCATTGACGCCGCCATTGCCTTCGGTCTTGCCGAGAATGGCGAGGATCGACCTGGGATCGATCGTGCAGGAGCCAATCAGGTTCATGAGGCCGGAGACGTCGCCGGGGCCGATGGTGGCGATCCTGAAGACGCCGACCGATGTCGTACGCATGATTAGTCCTTGGAATTCGGTAGCCCGGCAGAGAAGGAGGTGCGGAACGCGGGGCCGATGTCAAGCCGTCGCGCGCTTACGAATGTGGCGAGATCGCATCATCTCGACAAAAAATCCTCTGTCGACGATGCTAGGCCGTACCTTGATGAATCAGCCCCGGTTGGTCCATAAGCGGCGTCCCGTGGCCGGTGGTTCGCCGCCGCACAGCGGGCTTGGATAAAGGGAATCTCGCGTGGCAAATATCAACCAGAAAATTGCGCAGGAGCTTGGGGTTCGGGCGGAGCAGGTCGAGGCGACGGTGACGCTGCTCGATGGCGGCGCCACGGTTCCCTTCATCGCCCGCTACCGCAAGGAAGCGACCGGTGCGCTCGACGACGCGCAATTGCGCACCCTGGAGGAGCGCCTGGGTTACCTCCGCGAGCTCGAGGACCGCCGCAAGGCCATCCTCGAATCAGTCCGCGAGCAGGGCAAGCTCGATGCCGCGCTCGAGGCCTCCATTCTCGCCGCCGACAGCAAAGCCCGTCTCGAAGACATCTATCTGCCGTTCAAGCCGAAGCGCCGCACCAAGGCGGAGATCGCCAAGGAGGCCGGCCTCGAGCCGCTCGCCAACCAGCTGATGGCGGAGCCGACCAACGATCCGAAGGCCGTGGCCGAAGGCTTCATCAACGCCGAGAAGGGCGTTGCGGATGCCGCCGCCGCGCTGGACGGTGCCCGCGCCGTCCTGGTCGAACGCTTCGACGAGGACGCCGACCTGATCGGCGCGCTTCGCGAGGAAATGTGGACCAATGCGCGCATGGCCTCCAAGGTGCGCGACGGCAAGAAGACCGAGGGCGAGAAGTTCGCCGACTATTTCGAGTTCTCCGAGCCGCTGACCAAGCTGCCCTCGCACCGCATCCTCGCGATGTTCCGCGGCGAGAAGGAGGAGATCCTCGACCTGCAGATCCAGGCCGAGGCCGAGGCGCCGCCGCCGGGCGTGCCCAGCGCCTATGAACTGAAGATCATGAAGCGGTTCGGCATCGCCGACCTCAAGCGCCCCGGCGACCGCTGGCTGATCGACACCGTGCGCTGGGCCTGGCGCACCAAGATCCAGGTGCATCTCAATATCGACCTGCGCATGCGGCTGTGGAACGCAGCCGAGACCGAGGCCGTGCGCGTGTTCGCCTCCAATTTGCGCGATCTCCTGCTGGCCGCGCCGGCCGGCACCCGCGTCACCATGGGGCTCGATCCCGGCTATCGCACCGGCGTCAAGGTCGCCGTCACCGATGCGACCGGCAAGGTGGTCGATACCGCCGTGATCTATCCGCACGAGCCGCAGCGGCAGTGGAACGAGTCGCTCGCGACCCTCGGCAAGCTCGCACTGAAGCATCGTGTCGAGCTGATCGCGATCGGCAACGGCACCGCCTCGCGCGAGACCGACAAGCTCGCAGGCGATCTCGTCAAGGGTCTGGCCGAGCTGAAGATGACCAAGATCGTGGTGTCGGAAGCCGGCGCGTCGGTCTATTCGGCCTCGGCTTTCGCCTCGGAGGAATTGCCGGGTCTCGACGTCACGCTGCGCGGCGCGGTCTCGATCGCGCGGCGGCTGCAGGATCCGCTCGCCGAGCTCGTCAAGATCGAGCCCAAGGCGATCGGCGTCGGCCAGTATCAGCACGATCTCGGCCAGGCCAAGCTCGCAAAATCGCTGGATGCCGTGGTCGAGGACTGCGTGAACGCCGTCGGTGTCGACGTCAACACCGCCTCCGCACCGCTGCTCGCCCGCGTGTCGGGTGTCGGCTCAGGTCTGGCGCAGAGCATCGTGGCGCATCGTGACGCCAACGGTCCGTTCAAGTCGCGCAAGGCGCTCAAGGAGGTGCCGCGGCTCGGGCCGAAGGCGTTCGAGCAGTGCGCCGGCTTCCTGCGCATCCTCGGCGGCGAGGACCCGCTCGACGCCTCCGGCGTGCATCCGGAAGCCTATCCGGTGGTGCGCCGGATCCTCAGCGCCACCAAGAGCGACATCAAGGCGCTGATCGGCAGCAGCGAGATCGTGCGCACCTTGAAGCCGAAGGATTTCGTCGACGAGACCTTCGGTCTGCCGACCGTCACCGACATCTTGAAGGAATTGGAGAAGCCCGGCCGCGATCCGCGTCCGGCGTTCAAGGCCGCCGTGTTCAAGGAAGGCGTCGAGGAGATCAAGCATCTCCAGAAGGGCATGATCCTCGAGGGCACCGTGACCAACGTCGCCGCGTTCGGCGCCTTCGTCGACATCGGCGTGCACCAGGACGGCCTCGTGCACATCTCCGCGATGTCCAAGACCTATATCAAGGACCCGCGTGAGGTGGTGAAGCCCGGCGACATCGTCAAGGTGAAGGTGCTGGACTTCGAGGTCGCCCGCAAGCGCATCTCGCTGACCTTGCGTCTCGACGACGAGGTTGGCGCCAAGAAGGACGCCCCCGGCATGCAGCGCGACAACAGCTCGCGCAACCCGTCACGCATGACGTCGTCCGCACCGCGAAAGCAGGAATCGTCCGGCGGCGGCGCCCTCGCCGAAGCGCTGCGCCGCGCCGCGGAGAAGAATAACGGCAAGGGGGCGTGAAAGAGCTCCTCGCAATGACGGGGAGAGAGTTGGACGCCCTCTCCCTAACACCCGCGTCAGAATCTGGCGCGTTTGTAAGTTGAAGGCGCCGACCCCTTGCTCTCATCTGATCATCCTCGTGCGGCGTTAAGACCGCCGCACTGCAAGGAGGATGCTTCGATGAACAACAGGCTTCTCAAAAGCCTCACCGCGGTGACGGTCGCCGCAGCGATGGCGGCAGCTTCACCAGTGCTCGCCCGTGGCGGCGGCGGACACGGCGGCTTCGGCGGTGGTGGTCATTTCGGCGGTGGCGGTCATTTCGGCGGTGGCGGGCATTTCGGCGGCGGCATGCACGCAGGCGGCTTCGGTGGCATGCGCGCCGGCGGGATGGGCGGTGCGCGCTTCGCCCATGTCGGCGGTCCCGCCTTTGGCGGCGCACGCTTCGCGCATGCGGGGATCGGGCCGCGTTTCGCCGGTGCCGGCTGGCACGGCCACCGCGGCTTCCACCATCATCATTTCCGTCGTTTCGCCGTCTTCGGCGCGCCCTTCATTTACGCCGGCTACAATGACGGCTGCTGGCGCAGGAGCTGGACGCCCTATGGATGGCAATGGGTCAATGTGTGCGGAGACTATTGGTAGTCGCATCGCCGTACCGCACCATTGTCGCGATCGCCACCGGGCGGTTCCGTCCAGCCCCGGAACGGGATAGTCTGGTGGCGATTGTCGCGCGGAGTTTTGCATGACCGGAGGTCACCGTCGCATCCTGGTCGTCGAGGACGATCCGGAAACCGCAGGCCAGCTCGTCGAGGAATTGACGACCTCCGGCTACGACGTCGATCTCGCAGCCAGCGGGCGCGAAGCCATCAGCCACGGCGCCGCGCGCGATTATGCCGTGATCACGATCGACCGCATGCTGCCCGATATCGACGGCATCAGCGTGATGCGCCAATTGCGCGACGACGGCGTCGCCGCGCCGTTCCTGATCATCTCCGCGCTCGGCGAGGTCGATGATCGCGTCCGCGGCCTGCGCGCCGGCGGCGACGACTATCTGGTCAAGCCCTTCTCCTTCACCGAATTGCTGGCGCGGCTCGAGGCGCTCGGCCGCCGCAGCGACACCATCGCCAAGGAGACGCTGCTGCGGGTCGGCGATCTCGCCATCGACCTGATCGCACGCAACGCCAGCCGCCGTGGCCGCAAGATCCCGCTGTTGCCGCGCGAATTCCAGCTGCTCGAATATCTCGTCCGCAACGAGGGTCGCGTCGTCTCCCGTGCGATGCTGCTCCAGCACGTCTGGGACCTGCATTTCGATCCCTCCACCAACATCATCGACGTCTATGTCGGGCGCGTCCGCCGCAAGGTCGACGATGCCCAGGCCTATCCGCTCATCCACACCATCCGCGGCATCGGATATTGCCTCCGTGCTCCTGGTTAAGACGCTCCGCTCCTCGACCTTCCGGCTGGCGCTGATCGCGATCGCGGCGTTCGGGCTGATCGTCGCGGCGATCATGGCCTATGTCTATTTCGGCACGATCGCCTATGTGCGGAGCCGGGTCGGCGACGCCGGCGATCACAGCGGCTTCACCGCGATGATCGAGCTTGCGATGGCGGCGGTTGCCGTGCTGCTCCTGGTGCTCGCCGGGCTCGCCGCCGTGCTGGTGACGCGGCGCACGGTCGGGCGGATCGAGGAGATCAACGCCACCAGCCGCGCCATCATGCTCTCAGGCCTCGACCAGCGCATTCCTTTGCGCGGCAGCCATGACGAATGGGACCGCGTCGCCGAGAACCTCAACCAGATGCTCGACCGCATCGAGACGCTGATGGGCGAGGTCAAGCAGGTCAGCGACAACGTCGCCCACGATCTGCGCACGCCGCTGACGCGGATGCGCGGCCGGCTGGAAAAGGCCTATCACCACGAACGCAACAGCGAGGCGGATGCCGCGCTGATCGGCGACACCATCGCCGATCTCGACGCCGTGCTCGGCATGTTCGCCTCCATCACCCGGATCTCCGAGATCGAGACCCGCGCCCGCACCGGCGCCTTCCGCGCGCTCGACCTCGCCGAGATCGCCGGCGAGGTCGTCGAGCTCTACGACGCCGCCGCCGAGCAGGTCTCAACGCGCCTCAGCCTCGCCGGAGACCGCGAGGTGCCAATCACCGGCGATCGCGACCTGCTGTTCGATGCCATCGCCAATCTCGTCGACAATTCGATCAAGCACGGCTGCAAAGGCGGGCAGGTGACCGTGACGTGCCGCAGCGCCGATGGCGGCTCGGTGATCGCCATCGCCGACGATGGTCCGGGCATTCCCACGGAGGAGCGCGATCACGTCTTCAAGCGCTTCTACCGGCTCGAGCAGAGCCGCTACACGCCGGGCAACGGGCTTGGCCTCAGTCTCGTCGCCGCGGTCGCGCGCCTTCACGGCGCGGGAATAGCGCTGCATGACAATGCGCCGGGCCTGACGGTCGAGCTCAGCTTTCCGGCGGCCTCATAGCTCGATCACGCCGCGGCGCGCCGCATGCGCCACCGCATCGGTGCGGCCGGTGGCATCCAGCTTGTCGAGCAACGAGCCGACATGGAATTTGACGGTGTGCACGGAGATGCCGAGCCGGCGGGCGATCATCTTGTTGGAGGCACCCTCGGCCATCAGCGCCAGCACGTCGAGCTCGCGCTGCGTCAGCGCGATGTCGGCGGGCATCATGCGCGGATCACGGGCGACAACGGTCGCCGTGGCGGCCGCGCCGGGCGCGGCAAGGCGAAGCCCGGCGACGCTGCCGAGCAAGGCCGCCAGGCGATCGGCGAGGGCGGGATCGTCAATCTCCAGGGCAAGCACGATCTCCGGCGTCCGGTCCTCGCTCACGCCTCCGGCCTCTCGCCGACCGTGACCTTGAAGCTGATCGGCTCGCCGCCGCGGCGCGCCGCGACGTCGACCACCGCGCCGACGCTCGAAGGACCCAGCGTTCGCGACAGCGCGCGCACGCCTGACAGCTTCTGGTCGTTGACCGCGACGATCACGTCGCCCTGGCGGATGCCGGCCGCGGCCGAAGGACCGGCCCTGTCGACGTTCATCACCATCGCGCCGATTCCGTCGTCGAGCCGCACCGGCTGGAGCCCGAGGCCGAGATATCCGCGCGCGATGCGGCCGCGCGTCTCGAGTTGCGCCGCGACGCGCTCGATCGTCGCGGTCGGGATCACCAGCACGCGGCGCGGGCCGAGCACGGCCATGCCGAAAGCTTCGCCCGATGCATCGAGCGCGAGGCCGCCCTGCTGGCTGCCGCGCAGGCGGACATCAAGCTCGATCCGCGCATCGATCTCGCCGCCGCGCAAGGAGCGCCAGCCGCTGCCGGACGCCGATACCATCCCCAGCGCGGCACTCGGCGTCTCGCGGTTGGTGGCCACCACGATCGACAACGCGCCGAGGGGCGGGACGGTTGCGGCGAGCTTGACCGGGGCGACCGCGGCCTCAGTGCGCAGCAGCGCGATGTCGGTGGTGTGGTCTCGGCCCACGATCGTGGCGGCCGCCCGGCTGCCGTCGGGCAAGCCGATCTCGACCTCGCCCTCGTCGGCCAGCGCCTCGTCGGCGGTGACGATCAGGCCTGGCCTCCACGCAAAGCCGGTGGCACGGGAGCGATGCGAATGCACCGAGACGATTGAGGGCGCAGCGCGCGCCACCACATCCGCAAGGGCGGATGACAGTGAGGACAGGGGAGTTGGGTCAGTCATGGCTGGCTCCTGTAAGCTGCCCTCAATCTGGGATGTCGCGGGGAATCGCGAAACTGGCCGGGTGGTCAGGACACCGCCTGTTACGGCCGACGAACATGTGATTGGGAGCCGCTCACGGGAACGTGTAGCAATCGGACCGACATTGCGCCGCACGGCCTCAACCAGTTTCAGCGAGCCCTGACTGATGACCATCGACCTCACCCGCCGCACCCTGCTGCAACTCGCCGGCGCGACCTCGCTTGCCATGGCCGCCGCAGCTGCCGCACGGGCCGAGGGCACGCCGCAGGGCGTCGGGCCGACCTATGCCAGCCGCACGCCGATGCGGGTCGGCATGGTGACGCTGCGGGTGAAGAATCTCGACAAGGTCGCCGACTATTACCGCGATGTGATCGGCCTCACGGTGATGGAGCGCTCGGCGACTGGGGCGAAGCTTGGTACGGCCGGCGTCACACTGCTGGTGCTGGAGGCCCACCCCGATGCGGAAATCGAGCCGCGCAATGCCGCCGGCCTCTATCACACCGCCTTCCTGATGCCGACCCGCAAGGATCTGGCGCGCTGGCTGGTTCACGCGGCCTCGCACCGCGTGAAGCTGTCGGGCTTCGCCGATCATCTCGTCAGCGAATCCGTCTATCTCGATGACCCCGAAGGCAACGGCATCGAGGTCTATGCCGACCGCGATCCCTCGCAATGGCAATGGAGCGAGGGCAGCGTGAAGATGGCGTCCGACGAGCTCAACATTCCCGATCTCCTGTCGCTGACCAATACGCGCGTGCCTGATTACGCCAGGGCACCGGACGGAATGCGCATCGGCCACATGCATCTGCGGGTCGGCGATCTCGCGCAGGCCGGAGGCTTCTATCATGGCGCGATTGGCCTCGATCCGACCCGCAGCCGCAACGGCGCGGCGTTCCTGTCGTCGGGCCGCTATCATCATCACCTCGGCATGAACGTCTGGCAGAGCCAGGGCGCCGGTCAGCGCGACGATCAGATGACGGGTCTCGCCTGGTTCTCGCTGGTCATGGCCAAGCCGGAGCTGCTCGCCGCGCAGGAAGAGCGCCTGCGCAAAGGCGGTGCGAAGGTCACGGCGCTTGCCGACGGCGTGGAGGCGATCGATCCCTGGGGCACGCGAGTACGCTTGCTCAAGGTTTGATCGCGGGGGCGGGCATTGCTAATACCCGTCGGGTGCCAGCTTCCGGAGCCCCCGACATGTCCGAATTCCACGGCGTCTTTCCCTATCTCGTCTCGCCCGTCGATGCCGACGGCACAGTGCGGACGAACGTCCTCGCAAAGCTCTGCGACGATCTGATCGGCGCGGGCGTGCACGGGCTGACACCGCTGGGTTCGACCGGTGAGTTCGCCTATCTCAGTGCCGCGCAACGCACGGCGGTCGTGCAGACCACGATCGAGGCGGCGAAGGGCCGGGTGCCCGTGATCGCGGGCGTCGCCTCGACCTCGACGGCGGATGCGGTGGCGCAGGCGAGGGCGTACCAGAAGTGTGGGGCCGACGGCATCCTGGCGATCCTGGAGGCGTATTTCCCGCTCAGTGATGCCCAGGTCGAATCCTACTTCCGCGCCATCGCGGATGCCGTCGACATTCCCGTCGTGATCTACACCAATCCGCAATTCCAGCGCTCCGACCTCACCCTCGACATCATCGCGCGCCTCGCCGAGCACCCGCGCATCGGCTACATCAAGGACGCCTCGACCAACACCGGCCGGCTGCTCTCGATCATGAACCGCTGCGGCGATGCCTTGCGGGTGTTCTCGGCCTCCGCCCACATCCCGGCCGCGGTGATGCTGATCGGCGGGCTTGGCTGGATGGCGGGACCGGCCTGCATCATCCCGCGCCAGAGTGTCGCGCTCTACGACCTCTGCAAGGCCGGCCGCTGGGACGAGGCCATGGCGCTCCAGCGCCGGCTGTGGCGCATCAACGAAGCTTTCGCCCGCTTCAACCTCGCCGCCTGCATCAAGGCGGGGCTTTCGATCCAGGGCTACGACGTCGGCGACCCCGTCCCGCCGCAGGCCGCACTGACCGCCGAGGCGCGCAAGGTGGTGGAGGCGGCGCTCAGGGAGCTTGCGTAGCTTCCGTAGGGTGGGCAAAGCGAAGCGTGCCCACGACTTTTCTCGACGTCAAAGAGATCGTGGGCACGGCGCAAGCCGCTCTCAGTAGCCGTCATTCCGGGGCGATGCGTAGCATCGAACTAGGGTGCGCCCTTGCGCACCCGAGAATCTCGAGATTCCGGGTTCGTCCTTCGGACGCCCCGGAATGACAAAACTCGATTGGCATGCCGAAATCGTGGATATCCCGCCCAAAACCGCGGCTGGCCTCGCATGCCTCGATCCGCTAAAAGGCTGCCGCATTTCAAGCGACCCTGAGGACCCCACGGAATGAACATTCTTCCCGGCAATTTGCGTTTCGGAGCGGGGCAGCCCGTCAAGCGTTTGGAAGACCAGCGGCTGCTGACCGGGAAGGGGCAATTCATCGACGACAAGCCGGGCGACGGCGCCCTGTGGCTCTACGTGCTGCGCTCGCCGCATGCCCACGCCAAGATCGTCTCGATCGACACCAGTGCAGCCGCCGCGATGCCGGGCGTGACCGCGATCTACACCGGCGCCGACCTCGTCAAGGACGATGTCGGCAGCATCCCGACGTTGAGCATCTTCAAGCGCCCGGACGGCAAGCCGATGACGGTGCCGCCGCGCCGGCTGCTCGCCCATGAGGTCGTGCGCTACGCGGGTGAAGCCGTGGCTGCCGTCGTGGCGTCGTCCCGCGTCGAGGCGCAGAGCGCGGCCGAAGCGATCGTGGTCGAGTACGACGTGCAGCCTGCGGTGGTCGATCCGGTCGAGGCCGTCAAGCCCGGCGCGCCCGTGGTGTGGCCGGAGGCGCCCGACAACATCGTCGGCGCGATGGCTTACGGCGATGCCGCCAAAGTGGACGAGGCGTTTGCCAAAGCCGCGCACAGCGTCGAGCTCGATCTCGTCAGCCAGCGCCTCGTGCCGTCGGCGATGGAGCCGCGCTCGACCATTGCCGAGATCGACAAGAAGACCGGCCGTCTGCTGCTGCATGTGCAGTCGCAGACCCCGGCCTCCACCCGCGACGTGCTCGCCGAGGCCGTGCTGAAGCGTCCCAAGGACAGCGTCCGCGTGCTGGTCGGCGATATTGGCGGCGGCTTTGGCCAGAAGACCAACCTCTATCCCGAGGACGGCATCGTCGCTTATGCCGCGACCAAGCTGAGCAAGAAGATCCGCTGGCGCGGCGATCGCACCGACGAATTCGTCGGTGGCACCCACGGCCGCGATCTCACCTCGACTGCCTCCTTCGCGCTGGACGAGAAGGGCAAGGTGCTGGCCTATCGCGTCAAGTCGATCGGCTGCACCGGCGCCTATTCCTCGGGCGCGGCGAACATCATCCCGCTGGTGCTCGGCCCGTTCGTGCAGACCGGCGTCTACGACCTGCCGCTGGTGCATTTCGAGGTGAAGTCGGTGATGACCCACACCGCGCCCGTCGGTGCCTATCGCGGCGCAGGCCGGCCCGAAGCGGTCTTCATCGTCGAGCGCCTGTTCGACGCCGCCGCGCGAAAAATCGGCATCGATCCGCGCGCGATCCGCAAAGCCAATTACATCAAGCCGGGTCAGCTGCCCTACACCAATGCGGCGGGCCAGGTTTATGACTCCGGTGCCTTCGCGCACATGCTCGACCGCGCCGTGAAGTTGGCGGACTGGGACGGCTTTGCCGCGCGCAAGAAGGCGGCGAAGAAGAAGGGCCTGCTCTACGGACGCGGTCTCACCTCCTACATCGAATGGACCGGCGGCCGCGCCCACACCGAGAAGGTCAGCCTGCACGCGACCTCGCAAGGGCGCGTCGTGCTGCATTCCGGCACCATGGCGATGGGGCAGGGGCTGCAGACCACCTACACCCAGATGATCTCCGACACGCTCGGCATTGCCATGGACAAGATCGATGTCGTGCAAGGCGACACTGATCTGGCGATGGGCTTTGGCAGCGTCGGCTCGCGGTCGCTGTTCGTCGGTGGCACGGCCGTGGCGGTCTCCTCGAATGACCTCATCCAGAAGGCGCGCGAGAAGGCGGCGAACGTGCTCGAAACCTCCGTCGAGGACATCGAATATCAGGGCGGCATGCTCACCGTGGTCGGCACCGATCGCCGCATCAGCCTGTTCGACATCGCCGAGAAGGAGAGCGAGGCCAAGCTCAGCGTCGATTCCGAAGGCGAAGTCGACGGTCCGAGCTGGCCGAACGGCACGCATATCTGCGAGGTCGAGATCGATCCCGAGACCGGCGTCTCCAAGGTCGTGCGCTACACCACGGTCGACGACGTCGGCGTTGCCGTGAACCCGATGCTGGTCACCGGCCAGATCCATGGCGGTGTCGCGCAGGGCATCGGCCAGGCGCTCTATGAAGGCGTCTCGTATGACGCCGATGGCCAGCTCCTTACCGCCAGCTACCAGGACTATTGCATCCCGCGCGCCGACGACGTGCCGCCGATCGTGGTGACGCTCGATGGTTCCGCGCCCTGCCGCACCAATCCGCTCGGCGCCAAGGGCTGCGGCGAATCCGGTGCCATCGGCGGCCCGCCCTGCGTCACTAATGGTGTGATGGACGCACTCGCCGAGCTCGGCATCACCCAGCTGAATACGCCGCTGACGCCGCAGAAGATCTGGCAGGCGATCAGGGATGCGAAGGTGGCGGGTTAGGCGCAACGCGTTGTTGTGGTGGCTGTCGCGACAAACTCAACTGTCGTCCCGGGGCGCGCAAAGCGCGAACCCGGGACCCATAGCCACAGGGAGGAGTTTGGCGCGAGCTGGTAACTCCGAGTCCCCGCAACCACATCTCCCTGTGGTTATGGGTCCCCGCCTTCGCGGGGACGACAGCGGAGAATGCCGCGCCAACTCGAGCTAAATTCCTGGCCCCTCAAATCCCCAGCATCGTCTTCGCAATAATATCGCGCTGGATCTCCGAGGTGCCGCCGAAGATCGTGTAGGCGCGGCCGTTGAGATATTCCGGCACTATTGTCAGCATCTCCTCCGGCGTCGCGGGCTCGTGGTTGAGCTTGTAGAGCGGCCGCATGGGCTCGACGGCGAGGGCGTCGTGGCCGATCACGTCGACCCCGAGCCGCGTCACGGCCTGGCGGATTTCGCTGTTGCGCAGCTTCAGGATCGACGACACTGCGCCGGGATTCTGTCCGGTCTGCAGCGCGGAGAGCACGCGCAGCTCGGTCATTTCAAGCGCGTCGATATCGACTTCCACCTCCGAGATGCGCGCCGCGATATCGGGACTGTCGATGGCGCGGCCGGTCAGGTCCGACTCGGCGAGATCCGAAATCGCCTTCAGCCCCTCGCGCAGCTTGGCCGAGGCGATGCCCGAGCCGCGCTCGAACTCGAGCAGATATTTGCCGTAGGTCCAGCCCTTGCCTTCCTCGCCGACGCGGTTGGCCACGGGCACGCGGACGTCGTCGAAGAACACCTGGTTGACCTCGTGGTCGCCGCCGATCGTCAGGATCGGGCGTGTCGTGATCCCCGGCGTCTTCATGTCGATCAAGATAAAACTGATGCCGTCCTGCTGCCGCGGCCCGTCGCTGGTGCGCACCAGCGCGAACATGCGATTGGCGTGATGCGCATGGGTGGTCCAGATCTTGGTGCCGTTGATGATGTAGTCGTCGCCGTCGCGCACCGCGCGCGTCTTCAGCGAGGAGAGGTCGGAGCCGGAGCCCGGCTCGGAATAACCCTGGCACCAATAATCCTCGCCGGAGAGAATCCGCGGCAGGTAGAAGTTCTTCTGCTCGGGCGAGCCGAAACCGATGATGACCGGCCCGACCATCTTCACGCCCATGACATTCACATTGGGCACGCCGGCGCGCGCGGACTCCGTCTCGAAGATCCAGCGCTGCGCCGGCGTCCAGGCCGGCCCGCCATGTTCGACCGGCCAGCCCGGCGCGCCCCAGCCCTGCCTGTGTAGCGCGCGCTGCCAGGCCATGCCGATATCAGGGTCGGAGAATACCGACGGCGTCAGCGCGGTCGCGCGCTTCATCTCCTCGGTGAGATTCTTGGCGATGAAGCCGCGCACCTCGTCCTGGAAGGCGCGCTCCTCGGCATTGAACGACAGGTCCATGAGGCTCTCCCGGTATCAGGCCTTGCGGCCAAGTTCGGCATGGCGGGCATAGTGGTGCGCGCTGCCGCCGAACAGCGTGTCGAAGGCGACGAGGCGCTTGAAATAGGCGCCGACCTCGAGCTCCTCGGTGACGCCCATGCCGCCGTGGAGCTGGATCGACTGCTCGCCGACGAAGCGCGCGCATTTGCCGATCTTGGCTTTCGCGCCGGACGCGGCCCGTGCCCGCTCGACCGGCGCGGCATCTGCCTTGAGCGCAGCGCGCAGTGCCATCGAGCGAGACTCGTCGACCTGCATCGCCATGTCGGCGAGGCGATGGCGGATCACCTGGTTGGCCGACAGCGGCCGTCCGAACTGCTTTCGGATCTTGGTGTATTCGAGCGTGGTGTCCAGCAGCGTCTGCATGATGCCGACGGCCTCCGCACCGAGCGCCGCCATGGCGCAGTCAATAGCCCATTCGATGGCCGGCAGCGCGTCGTGACCGTCACCGAGCAGGGCGTCCTCCGGCAGATGCACGTCGGACAGCTCGATGTTGCAGGCGCGACCGCCGCCGAGGCGCGGATAGTCGCTGACGACGAGGCCAGGCGTTGTCGCCGGCACGAGGAACAGGTCGATCCGTCCCGAAGGCCTCTGATGATCATGAATGTGCGCGGAGACGATGAACTCGTCGGCGGCATGACCGTCGAGCACGGCGATCTTGCTGCCGGCAAGGCGCCAGCCCTGCGCGGTCCGGTCGGCGGCGGTTGCGACCCTGGCGAGATCGAACCTTGCCGCGCGCTCGGAATGCGCCAACGCAAGCTTCAATGATCCATCCGCGATCTTCAGCAGGCTCTCCTGCTTCTGCTCATTTGTGCCGCATTTGGCGATCAGTGCGGCTCCCAGCACCACGGTCGCGACATAGGGCTCCGATACCAGCCCACGACCGAACGCCTCCATCAGGATGCCTATCTCGACCGCGCCGCCGCCAAGGCCGCCGAACTCTTCCGCAATCGGCAGCGCCAGCCAGCCGAGCTCGGCGAACTGCTTCCACACCGCCGGGCTGAAGCCGAGCGGATCGTTCGCCATCTTGCGGCGGTGATCGGCATCGTAGCTTCCGGCCACGAAGCGCTCCGCGCTCTCGCGCAGCAGCCGCTGTTCGTCGCTGAGATTAAGATCCATCGCAATTACTCCGCGGCCGCCGGCGGCTTGCGCACGGAGGGATGCAGGCCTGAGGGATCGACGATCATGCCGAACTCCTGAAGATTGTGGGCATGGCAAAGCTGATGCAGCGCAAAGGCCTGGTCGATCGCGGCGGGCTGGCCCATCACGTCGACCGAGCGGTTCACCGCTTCCTTGGTCATCTTCAGCGCGAAGGCCGGCTTTGCCGCAATCCTGCGCGCCAGCTCCAGCGTGCGCGCAGAAAGCTCCGCGCGCGGCACGACCTGATTGACCATGCCGAGCTGGTGCGCCACCTCGGCGCTCCAGTTGTCGGCGGTGAACAGGAACTCCTTGGCCTTGCGCGCACCGAGCTCCCAGGGGTGCACGAACCATTCGACGCCGCAGACGCCCATGGTCACCACGGGATCGCAGAACTGCGCGTCGTCGCTGGCCATGATGAGGTCGCAGGCCCAGGCCAGCATCAGCCCGCCGGCGATGCACTTGCCGTGCACCTCGGCAATGGTCGGCTTGGCGAGGTTGCGCCAGCGCCGGGTGATCTGGAGGTAGATTTCCTGCTCGCGCGCGAAGCGGCCATGGGCATTCGGTTCAGCAAAACCGCCCCAATTTCCGATCGGTGTAAAATCGACACCGGCGGTGTTCTTGCCGCCGGGACGCAGGTCATGGCCGGAGGAGAAGTGCGGACCGTTGCCGGCGAGGATGATCACCTTGACCGCATCGTCCTGCACCGCCGCGTCGAAGGCGGCGTTGAGGTCGTAGGTCATTTGCAGGTTCTGCGCGTTGCGCGCCTCCGGCCGGTTCATCACGATCCGGGTGATGTCAGGATCCGGCCTCTCCACGAGGATGGTCTCGAACGAGGTCATCGCGTTCCCCCCGGTGCTCTGTCTTATTGTTTCCTCGAGTTGACTATGTCGGTCAGGGATAGGCAAGAGGCTTGCGTCAGTCGGCTGGGGGGCGCTCATCCAGCGCAGCCATGCCGGGATGGTCCGAAGGACCAGACCCGGAATCTCGAGATTTTCAGGTGCGCAAGGGCGCACCATAGCTCGCTTCGCGCCCCGGAATGAACCCGAAAAGCTGGCACCGCGTTATCGCTATCTGATATTGAGTTACGGGATTCCACCGGGAGAAATTTAATGCGCAAGATCCTGACCGTGCTGGCGGCGCTGGCCTCGCTGAGCCTCACCAATTGCGGCTACAACGCGATCCAGAGCGAGGACGAGCAGATCAAGTCCAACTGGTCCGAGGTCGTGAACCAGTATCAGCGCCGCGCCGACCTCGTGCCCAATCTCGTCAACTCGGTGAAGGGCTTTGCCCAGCAGGAGAAGGACGTTCTGCTCGGCGTCACCAATGCGCGCGCCAAGGTCGGCAGCATCCAGGCGACGCCCGAGGTGCTGAACGATCCGGCCGCCTTCCAGAAGTTCCAGGCCGCGCAGGGCGAGCTCTCCAGCGCGCTGTCGCGGCTGCTGGTCGTCACCGAGAACTACCCGCAGCTCAAGTCGGACGCGCTGTTCAAGGATCTGATGTCGCAGCTCGAGGGCACCGAGAACCGCATCACGGTGGCGCGCAACCGCTACATCAAGGCGGTGCAGGATTATAACGTCACCATCCGCTCCTTCCCGAGCAACCTCACCGCGATGATGTTCGGCTACAAGGAGAAGCCGAACTTCTCGGTCGCAAACGAGAAGGAAATCTCGACCGCGCCGAAGGTCGATTTCAACCCGTCGCCGGCACCGTCGAAGTAAGCGCGCGCCGTTTTGCGAATGGTCTTAATTCCACCCACCACTGTCATTCCCCGCGAAAGCGGGGAATCCAGTACGCCGCAGCCTCTCCGTATCTCGCTGGCGTCTCTGGAATACTGGATCGCCCGGTCAAGCCGGGCGATGACACTGAGTGTGTGGCGCGCGGTTTTCATTGCGGCACTCCTTTTCGCCTTCGCATCCTCCGCCTCAGCCGACGTCGCCGTGCCGCAGCTCACCGGCCGCGTGGTCGACCAGACTGGCATGCTGTCCAGCAGCGACCTCGCCTCGCTGTCGCAAAAGCTGCGCGAGTTCGAAACGCGCAAGGGCAGCCAGATCGCCGTCCTGATCGTGCCGAGCACGCAGCCGGAGACGATCGAGCAATTCTCGATCCGCGTTGCGGAGGCCTGGAAGATCGGCCGCAAGAGGGTCGACGACGGCGCGATCCTCGTCGTCGCCAAGAACGACCGGCATTTGCGCATCGAGGTCGGCTACGGCCTCGAAGGCGCGCTCACCGACGTCACCTCGCGACGCATCATCGACGAGATCATCACACCGAAATTCCGGACGGGCGATTTCGGCGGCGGCATCGCGGATGGCGTCGATCGCATGATCCGCGTCATCGACGGCGAGCCGTTGCCGGTTCCTTCTCCCACCGTCAACTTCGGCAATCTGGACGATCTCGCGCCGATCTTCATCGTGACGCTGTTCGCCTCGATCGGGGTCGGCGGGTTCTTCCGGGCCATGCTGGGGCGGCTGCTTGGATCCCTGGTGACCGGCGGCATCATCGCAGGGCTGACCTGGCTCATTCTTGGCTCCTTCGCGCTCGCCATGGCGGTCGGAGCGCTCGGCTTCATCATCGGATTCGTCGCCGATCTGTTTTCGGCGATCACGCCGGGCACTGGCCGTTCGCGCGGCGGCTCGTGGTCGAGCGGCTCCTCGTCGGGTGGCTGGAGCAGCGGATCGTCGAGCAGCAGTGACAGCGGCAGCTTCAGCGGCGGTGGCGGCAGTTTTGGCGGCGGCGGCGCCTCGGGGAGCTGGTAGCGGTCATGAGCATCAAGCGCATTGCCAGACATCTCGTGCAGCATCATTGGCGGGCAAAGCAGATCTTTCCGCTGGCCGTGCTCGCCCGCATCGAGCAGGCGATCAAGCAGGGCGAGATCACCCATTCCGGCCAGGTCCGCTTCGTGGTCGAAGGCGCACTCGACGGCCGTCCCCTGTTCCGCAACCAGCCGGCCCGCGAGCGCGCGCTCGACGTGTTCGCGCATCTGCGCATCTGGGACACCGCGCATAACAACGGCGTCCTGATCTATCTCCTGCTCGCCGACCGCGATGTCGAGATCGTCGCCGACCGCGGCATCCACGCCAAGGTCGGTGCCGAAGGCTGGGAGAGCATCTGCCGCGCAATGGAGACGCAGTTCAGGTCGGGCCAGTTCGAGCGCGGCGTGATCGACGGCATTGCGGCGGTGTCGCGCGAACTGGCGCAGCATTTTCCGCCGGGTGCATTGCATGCGAACGAGCTGCCGGACGCGCCGGTCGTGATGTGACGGTGCGGAGGCGGCCGCGCTCAACTCTCTCCCCGTCACCCTGAGGTGCGAGCGCAGCGAGCCTCGGAGGGCGACGGCCCGGCTGCAGCAGCTCGGCCGTTCATCCTTCGAGGCTCCTGGCGCGGTACTACGCACCGCGCCACTCGCACCTCCAGCGACAACGGCTTCGCCGTTGCGCGGGGATGACGGGTTGGAGATCGCGCCGTGAGTCTCCCGTTGCTCCGCCGTTCATCTTCGCCCGATTACAATTTGTTTCACGCCCGCCACACCGGTTCCACTTTCCCGGCCAAATTCGGCCCCGGATAACTTCCTAAAATTTCGGTAAGCGGGTCCGCAGGTAAGGATTTCGCAAGCAATGAAAGTTACCAAAAGGTCAACCCAGACTGGAGTATTTGAGCCGTGAGCGAACCAATGCCCGAGCAGGCTGCCCAGGACACCGGCGTCGTCGAGGCTGCTGCGACCGCGCCGCAGGCCGTCGAGGCCGCTGGGATCGAGGCTCCCTCGATTGCCCCGGACCATGAGGCACCGCCCAAACCTGATCCGATCAAGGTCGAGCCGCCAAAGATTGAGGCATCCCGGATCGACGTGCCGAAGCTCGAAGCCAAAGCCGAAACCAAGCCCGAGCCGAAGCCCGGCAAGCTGATCGTGATGGCGCCGTCGGAGCGGTCTTGGGACGGCTCTTGGGACCGTGAGGATTTTGCCCCGCATGTGAAGGCGGAGGAGCCGCGCGAGACTGGCGGCAAGCGCCGCCTGTCGGCGATGGCCGCGGTGGTGGCGATCGCCGCCGGCGTCGGCGCCATCAGCGGCGCGCTCGCGACCGCGGGCATGATGCATTTCGCCGCCCCGGCCCAGGCGCCGGTGCAGGTCGCCGACACCAGCGCGCTCGATGCTTCGGTCGCCCGGATCGATGCCGACCTCGTCGCGCTCAAGGCCAATGTCGAGCACAGCTCGAAAACCGGCGTCACCCAGTTCAACCGGGCCAACGACCGCCTCGACAAGCTCGAGAAGGCGCAGGCCGAGCCGATGGCCAAAATCGCAAAGCTGTCCGAGACCGTCGACAAGCTCCGCGCCACGCCTCCCGCCGCCCCCGCGCAGGCCGCAGCAGCGGTGCCCAAGGAGACCACCGGCTCGATCGCGCCGACCCAGGTTGCGACCGCCGCCGCCGCACCGGCCCCAGTGGCTGCCGCGCCCAAGACCGAGGTCGGCCGCCTGCCGACGGTCGAAGGCTGGCGGCTGCGCAACGCCGCCAATGGCGGTGCGCTGATCGAGGGCCGCGACGGGCTCTACGAGGTCTATCCCGGCGATCCCATCCCCGGCCTCGGCCGCGTCGATGCGATCCGCCGCCAGGACGGCCGCTGGGTCGTCGTCACCAGCAAGGGGCTGATCGTCTCGCGCTGAGCGGCTCAGATACGACTTTCGAAGGGCGCTTCACCACCATGTGAAGCGCCTTTTTGCTTGAATAGGCGGACCGCCGCGGTGTTACCTCAGGCATGAGCCGTGCGTTGCGAATTCTCCTTGCTGCCGCCGTGTTGTTCGGCGGTACTGCCGCGCTATCGGCAGCGGAGACCGCGCCGCTGACGCGTGGCACGGCCATCACCGATCCCGATCTGCTGCGCAAGCTCGACGAGGGCGACGCTCTCACGATCTCGCGCCTGTTGTCGCCGGAGCGCAAGGCGGATGGTCCGCTGACGACCGACCTGCTGTTTTCAGAGCTGTCCCAGCTCAAGGACATCCCGCCGGCGATCGACGCGGAGTTCGACCGCTACATCATCAGGCAGAAGGCGGCCTATCCGACCGAGACCATCGGCGTCGGCGAGGGCTTTGACGTGCAGCTGTTCGATCGGGCCGTGCTGAAATCCCGCGACACGCGCTTCGTGCTGGCCGGCATCGTCAACCGCATGGACCGCGCCTATGCGTCGGAGGATTCCTGCGGCGAGATCCGGCTGATCTACCGGCTGGCGCGTTTCGACGGCAAAACCGCGACGCGGTTGCCGATGACGCTCAATCTGGTGATGAAGGCGCGGGATGCGCGCCAGACGGACGCAGAGGGCAAGCCGATCAGTTGCGCCGAGCTCGCGCGGCGCTGGCTCGACAATGGCAATTGGCAAGAGCTGATCGGCAGTCGAGACGACGCCATGCTCGATCGCATCGAGACCAACATCCAGCTCTCGGTCGCGGCGAAGTCGGCGCTGCACGATTTCCGCTCCGACTATCTGCTCAAGGTGTTCAAGTACAATTCCGCCACGAAGGCCTTCGAGGAATCGACGCTGGAGAACCAGATCGACCGCGACCGGATCATGTCGGACGATGCGCTTCGGCGCGACTTCAAGGATTGGCTGCTCGCACCCGAGCATCTTCGCGAGTTCGATCGCGGCACCGTGCTGATCCCCGAGAAATTCCTGGCCAGAAGTGCGGTGGTGCCGACGCCGGCCGGCCTCGATGCTTCGGCGCTGCAGCCGGAATTCGGCATGATGCAGGCTGAAGGGGAGGGCAAAGCGGTCTTCGCCGATAACGACGTGGTCGGTGCGTTGAAGCAGGCGGTCGCGCGCGGCGACGTGCAAAACATCCGCTCGGTCGCGGGCTTTCAGCGCCGTCTCAACGACGTCACCTGCTCAGGCTGCCACCAGACCCGCGGCATCGGCGGCTTTCACTTTCCGGGCGTCGATTGGCTGGCGGACAGGTCGTCCAATGCGAGCATCGTGCCGGCCTCGCCGCACTTTCTCGGCGACCAGCCCCGCCGCCGCGACATCCTGACCACGTTCGCCACCGGCAAACGTCCTGATTTCTCACGCGGATTTGCCGGCCGACCGCAGACCCGCGGCAGCCGGGAGCTCGCCGGGAGCGAATATCAGGACGGCTGGGGCGCGCATTGCTCCCTGCAAGATGCGGGATCGGGAACGCGAGATGAGAGTTTTACGTCATGGAGCTGTGCTAACGGTCTCACCTGTCAGGCTGCCGCGGCCTCGCGCCGCATCGGCATGTGCTTCATCAAGACGCGTTAGCGCATGATCCGGAAAAGTGTGTAGCGGTTTTCCGACAAGATCATGCGCAAAACGACAAAGCGATTTGGATGATTCATGACGAATACTGGCGAAGCCAACAAGGAGCGCAATCGCGAGATTGCGCGCAATGAGGAAGTCAAGCAGGTCACCGGCAGCGCCCGGGTCAGCATCTGGGCGATCGCGATGGCCGTCATCGTCGGCGGCATCCTGTTCACGCTCGGCTGGCTGTCGCTGCGGTAGTTTCTCACTTCGCGTAGTTCGTCATCCGCTTGCCCGGCAGCAGCTCATACGCCGGCTTCCAGCCGGGCAGTGCGGCCATGCGGCCGAGCCAGGCGTGGATGGCGGGATGGCTCGCCGCGAAATCGAAGCCGTGTTCGTCGCTCGGATAATGCAGATAGGCCATCATCGAGATGTCCGCGACCGTCGGCTTTGCACCGATCGCGAATTCGTTGTGCTGGAGATGCCCGTCGAGGATGCCGAGGAAATCCTCGAGCCGGCGGCGAAAGTGTTTCAGCACCTGCGGGTCGTTCTTCTCGGTGAAGGCGCGCATGAAGCGATAGGTTGCCATGTAGCCGGTGAGCTTGTGGTTGTCCCAGAACAGCCAGCGCAGCAGCTCGAACTTTTCGTCCTCCGTTGCGGCGCCGAAGCGCCCATATTGCTCGGCGAGCTTCAAGAGGAGCGGCGCGGTCTGCGTCATCTTCACGCCGTCGACTTCAAGCACCGGGATTTCGCCCATCTCGTTGACGGCCTTGCGCCATTCCGCCGTGCGCGTGACGCCGCCGCCGAAATCGGTCCACACCGGCTCGAACCTCTCGCCGCAAAGCGTCAGCATCAGCGCCAGCTTGTAGCTGTTGCCGGATTCGGGGAAGTAGTGCAGGCGGTAGCTGGGCATGGGACCTCGCGAGGGGGATATTGACGGTGAAGTTACATCGTCTCGCGTCGTCATTGCGAGCGCAGCGAAGCAATCCAGCAATGCGTCTTGCTCAGTGTCGTCCCGGCGAACGCCGGACCCATACCGCGGAATCTATCGGTCGTAGTGCGGTAGAAGTCCCGAACGACGAGTCTTCGCCAAACTGCTCCCTGTGGGTTATGGGTCCCGGGTTCGCGCTATGCGCGCCCCGGGACGACGGCGGAGCGTGTGGTGCAGCCTCAGCCCACCGCCCCCGACGACCGCAGTTGCTTGATCGCGGTCTCGTCGTATCCCGCCTCGCGCAAAATCTCGTCACTGTGCTCGCCCACAGCGGGCGGCTTGCGCGGCTGCACCTTCTTGGTGCCGTCGATCCAGATCGGGCTGGAGATGGTCAGCATAGTGTCGTTCTCGAACGGCACCAGCACCTCGTTGTCGAGCATCTGCTTGTCGTTGGGGATGTCATCTAGAATGGCGACGACGCCGAACACGAGGCCGTTGCCGTCGAGAATCTTGCGCCATTCGGCAAGATCCCTGGTCGCGAAGGTTTCGTCGAAGATCTTGATCAGCTCCACCGAGCGGGCGTGACGGTCGGGTTTGGTGGCGAAGCGCGGATCGGTGATGAGGTCTTCGCGCCCCAGGCACTTCGCCAGCGTTGGAAACTGCTTCTCCTCGCTAAGCAGCGACAGGATCAGCCAGCGGCCGTCCTTGCATTGATAGTGGTTGGCGACTGCGTTCAGCGCACGCTCGCGCGGACGCCGCTCGCCGAACTTGGCGCCGCAGAGTTTTGCCTGCGCCAGCACGCTCGCGGCCCACACGCCGTTCGCCATCAGATTGGAGGCGACGTGCGAGCCCTTGCCGGTCTTCTCGCGCTGATAGAGCGCGGTGACGATGGCGCCGTAGAACGCCATCGCGCAGGGGTGGTCGCCCATGCCGGCGACCGAGCGGGCCGGCGTGGTGTCAGTGTCGGCGCGGACGAGGTCCATCAGGCCGGAGCGCGCCCAATAGGCGTTGCTGTCGAAGCCGGGCTTGTTGGCCTCCTCGCCCTTCTCGCCATAGCCGGTGAAGGAGGCGTAGATCAGCCGGTCGTTGAGATGGGCGAGGTGATCATGGGTGATGCCGAGCTTGGCGCGCACCGGCGGCGGCATGTTGGTGATGAAGACATCGGCCTCTTCCACCAGCTTGTAGAGCACGGCCTGCGCCTCCGGCTTGGCAAGGTCGAGCGCGATGCTCTTCTTGTTGCGGGCCTCCAGCAGCCAGGCGAAATTGTGCTCGCCGGTCGGGTAGCCCGGCAGGTTCGGCAGGTTGCGGTAGGGATCCCCGGCGCCGGGCGGCTCGATCTTGATGACGTCGGCGCCGAAATCCGACAGCACGGTCGCGGCCGCGGGCGCTGCGATGAAGCTCGCGCAGTCCAGAACCTTCAGGCCCGAAAAGATGCCTTTTTCCATCGCGGCGTTGCTCCCTCGCTCTTGTCGTTTCCCGCGCGCTGGAATTGGCGCGGGCAGGTGATGGAGCAATTAGACTGATGTTTTGCCGGGACGCAACGGCGCTCGGCGCAGGGCCCATTGCGGCGGTCGGCGTACGTCCGGTGGGCGCGAATTCCATCCCCGTCACCCTGAGGTGGCCGCTTCTTCAGCGGCCCTCGAAGGGCGACGGTCCGGCTGTATCGGGCCGTCCATCCTTCGACGCTCCCGGCGCGATGCCTGGCATCGCGCCACTCGCGCCTCAGGATGACGGAACTGATATTGCGATGCTGTGAGATCCGGACTTGCCGCTCACTCCTCCCCCGCAAGCAACGCCGCGTTGCCGCCGGCTGCGGCCGTATTGATCGTCACGGTCTGCTCCGTCGCAAAGCGCGCGAGGTAGTGCGGGCCGCCGGCCTTGGGGCCGGTTCCGGACAGGCCGTTGCCGCCGAACGGCTGCACACCGACCACGGCGCCGATCATGTTGCGGTTGACGTAGATGTTGCCGACCTGCACGCGATCGATGATGGCTTCGATGGTGTCGTCGATGCGGGAATGGACGCCGAGGGTGAGGCCGTAGCCGGTGCGCTCGATCGCCCGCAGCACGCGTTCGAGGTTTTCGGCGCGATAGCGCACGACGTGCAGGATCGGGCCGAACACTTCCTCGGTGAGCTGGCCGGCGTCCCTGAGCTCGAAGATATGCGGCGCGACGAAGCAGCCTTGCGGCGTCGTGCCGGCAAACTGCAGTTTTGCCTCACTCTTCATCCGCGCGATATGGGCGTCCAGCCGCTGCTTCGCCTCCAGGTCGATCACCGGGCCGACATGGGTCGCGACGTCACGGGGATCGCCGATCTTCAACTCGCGTGCCGCGCCCGCGATCATCTCGATCATGCGGTCGGCGACGTCTTCCTGCACGAACAGCAGCCGCAGCGCCGAGCAACGCTGGCCGGCGGAGCGGAACGCGGAGGTCACGACGTCGTCGGCGACCTGCTCGGGCAGCGCGGTGGCATCCGCGATCATGGCGTTGATGCCGCCGGTCTCCGCGATCAGCGGCACGATCGGCCCGTCCTTGGCGGCCAGCGTCCGGTTGATCGCCCGCGCAACTTCGGTAGAGCCGGTGAAGACGACGCCGGCGATATCGGGATGTGCCGTCAGCAACGCACCGAACTTGCCGTCGCCGACAACGAGATGCAGCGCATCTTTCGGGATGCCGGCCTCGTGCAGCAGGGCGACAGCTTCGCGCGCGATGCGCGGGGTCTGCTCGGCGGGCTTTGCCACCACGCTGTTGCCAGCCATCAGCGCCGCCGTGACCTGGCCGAGGAAAATCGCCAGCGGAAAATTCCACGGCGAGATTGCGACGAAGATGCCGCGGCCACGCATCGCGAGCGCGTTGCTTTCGCCGGTCGGGCCTGGCATTGCCGCATCAACGCCAAACAGCTTGCGGCCTTGCGCAGCATAATAGCGGCAGAAATCGGCGGCCTCGCGCAGCTCCGACAGCGCGTCGTCGAGCGTCTTGCCGCCCTCGATTTGCAGCAGCGCGATGAAGCGGGCGCTGCGGCTCTCCAGGAGATGCGCGGCCTGCTCCAGCGCCGCCGCGCGCGTGGTCGCCGGTGTCCGGGTCCAGGCGGCGAAGCCGGCGCGTACCGCGGCCACCGCCGCATTGGCTTGATCCGGAGTGGCATCCGCAATCGGCTCGAGATCGGTCGCCTCGGCTTTGACGTCAGCGAGCAAATGATCGAGCGCGACGCGTGCGCCGAACTCGACGCCGCGCGAATTGCGCCGCTCCGGCGCGTAGAGATCACCAGGCAACGGGATTTTGGGATGCGCCGCCGCTTGCGGCCGGACAATGGCATCCGCCGGACGCTGCAACAGCGCCGGCACCGGAACGCGATAATCGGCGGCCTGCGCCACGAACGACGAGTTGGCGCCATTCTCCAGGAGACGCCGCACCAGATAGGCGAGCAGGTCGCGATGGCTGCCGACCGGGGCATAGGTGCGGTAGGCGGTCTCGGGATGATCCTTGGCGAGCTGCTCGTAGAGCGCTTCGCCCATGCCGTGCAGGCGCTGGAATTCGAACCCGCCGCTCTTTCCGGCGAGCTCCAGCACGGTCGCGACGGTCAGCGCGTTGTGGGTGGCGAATTGCGGGAAGATGCGCGGCCGAAGACTCAAAAGCTTCGTCGCGCAGGCGACGTAGTTCAGATCCGTCATCGCCTTGCGCGTGAACACGGGATAGCCGTCGAGCCCGCGCTCCTGCGCGCGCTTGATCTCGGTGTCCCAATAGGCGCCCTTGACGAGCCGCACCATCAACTTGCGGTCATGCGCGCGCGCGAGCGAATCGACGTAATCGATCACCGCGCTGGCGCGCTTCTGATAGGCCTGGATCGCGAGGCCAAATCCGTCCCAGCCGGCCAGCGAGGGATCGGCGAGCGTTGCCGCGATCATTTCGAGTGACAGCTCCAGCCGGTCGGCTTCCTCGGCATCGACGGTGAAGTTGAGGTTATGCGCCTTGGCGCGCTGCGCGAGATCGAGCAGCAGCGGCACCAGTTCGGCCATCACGCGCTCGCGGCTGATCGCCTCGAAGCGCGGATGCAGCGCCGAGAGCTTGACCGAGATGCCGGGCCGGTCGGGCAGGGGATTGCTGCCCGCAGCCTTGCCGATCGTCTCGATCGCCCTGGCATAGGCATCGAAATAACGCTTGGCATCGGCGGCCGTGCGCGCGCCTTCGCCGAGCATGTCGAAGGAATAGCGCGGCCTCTCACCGGAGCGCGGCTTGCCCCGCTCCAGCGCCTGCTCGATGGTTTCCCCCAGCACGAAATGGTTGCCCATCAGCCGCATCGCCTGACGCGTGGCGGTGCGCACCGCAGGTGCCCCCAGCCGCTTCACCAGACGGCCGATGGTGCCGTCGGGCGTCTCTCCGGGCTGGATCACCCGCGCCGACAGGCCGAGCGCCCAGGCCGAGGCGTTGACCAGGAAGGCGGTGGACTTGGTCTCGTGGTGGATGAAGTCGCCCTCGCCGAGCTTGTCCTCGATGAACTGGTCGGCGGTGCGCGCATCCGGCACGCGCAGCAGCGCCTCGGCCAGCACCATCAGTGCCAGCCCCTCCTTGGTTGAGAGCGCGAACTCCCGCAGCATGTCCTCGACCCCGCCAAGCCGGTCGTCGCGCTTGCGGATCGCCTCGATCAGCCGCGTCGCGGTGCGGTCGATCCGGGCCTCCTGCGGCGGGGACAGATGCGATGTCGGCAAGAGGCGCGCGGCGATCTCGGCATCATCGGGCGCGTAGGGGGCGGTGAAGGGCGGCGGGATGTTCGGCATGGCGTGTCCTGTGGCTAAAATCCAGGATAAGGCCCGCGTGACCGCAGTTCGATAGACAATCTAGGCGATTTGCCTTAGAAAATGAAGACGAGAAGCAGATTGGCCTGATAAATCATGGAACTCGATCGAATCGACCGGAAGATCCTCTCGATTTTGCAGGAGGATGGGCGCATCGCCAATGTCGAACTCGCCGAGCGCATCGGGTTGTCGCCAACCTCGATCGGCGAGCGACTGAAGCGCTTGCAGCGCGAGGGCTTTGTCGAAGGCTATGGCGCGCGGCTCAACCCGCACCGGCTCGGTCTCGGCCTGTTGGTGTTCGTCGAGGTGCTGCTCGACAAGACCACGCCGGACAATTTCGAACGGTTTGCACGCGCCGTGAAACTCGCGCCCGAGGTGCTGGAGTGTCACATGGTTGCCGGCGGCTTCGACTATCTTGTGAAGGCGCGGCTCGCGGACATGGCGGCGTATCGACGCTTCCTCGGCGAGACCCTGCTGTCGATGCCGGGCGTGCGCGAGACGCGGACCTATGCGGTGATGGAGGAGATCAAGCGCGACGCACCGTTACCGGTGGGCTGACGAAGTGCCGTCGCGATTGTCATTGCTGAGGCGTTGAACGAGCGGTCCTCGCGGGAAATAGCTCTCCGTGTGCAGTCGCAACGCCTGTCGTCGAATGCACTGGCCGTCTTCTAAAATTTTCTTGGCCCGGCTCCCGGAAGGGTCCGGGAGGCAGCAGAAGCTGGCGGGCTTATACTTTGAGGTTCTCTGCGGAGGTCTTGCCCCGGTTTGCGATCTCTTCGTATTCCACCGTCTGTCCTTCGTTCAGGGACGACAGACCGGCTTTCTGCACTGCCGAGATATGCACGAACACATCCTTGCCGCCCGACGCAGGCTGGATAAATCCATAACCCTTCGTCGGGTTGAACCACTTGACCGTACCTTTAGCCATCACGACTTCTCCGCGGGTCTTCCTCCGAGATCTCGAACCGCCAGTCCCCGCCAACCGGCCGGTTCGGTCCTAACAGGATACGCGGAATGTGGCCGGCTTGGTAGCTCAAACCACATCGGCCTTTCGCCGAATTCCGCTCAACTTCGCGGCGTTTTTGCCGGTTTTGCCCGTTTCGCGGTCAAATGGCCCGCGTGCTGCGCGCTGTCCGTCAATACGTCGCGGCCAGGTAATCGACGATCTTGCCGACATCGGCATCGTCGATCGGTGCACCATAGACCTTGATCATCTTTGTCACCTCGGCCTGCCAGAAGCCTTTCTTGTCCTTCATCGGCGGTTGCGTCTTGACGTAGTCGGCCGAGTGGCAGGCGCTGCAATTGCCCTGGACGACCTCGAGATTGGGCCCCGCCTTGAAGGCGGCGACCTCGTCCGGAAGCTGATAGTTGACGGGCGCCGCGGTCACGGCCGTCAGTCCGGTGGTGAGGGCGAGGGAGGCGGCGAGGAGAACGGTGCGCTGCATGATCATTCTCCCTCAGGCCACGGTGACGCGGACGGTTTCGACGACGTTGCGTAGATAACCCGCCGGGTTCCAGCGCGGCGTATCCGGCTGCGTCTCGCCGCCATTGCCGGTGGCACGCACCTTCAGCTCGAACTGGCCGGAAGCAAGCTTCACCGGCAGCATCCATTCGCGGAAGGAGTATTTGCCGAGATCCTTGCCGAGCTTGGCGCTCGTCCAGGTCTTGCCGCCGTCGGTGGAGATTTCGACCTGCTTGATGCCTTTGCCGCCGTCGAAAGCGATGCCGCGCAGCGTCGTGCGTCCCGCCTTCAGCTTGGCGCCATCAGGCACGTTGGTGATGAAGGAGCGGATGGTGAAGCGGTTGATCGGGATCGTTGCCTTCGGCGCGGTGCCGGGCTCGACCGAATTGTTCGGCGTATCGGGAATGCGATAGGCCGACTTCATCCAGAAGCCGTCATAGACGTTGTCGATGACGGTGATCTCGTTGAGGTGCTTGACCCAGTAGGTGCCGTAATAGCCGGGCACGATCAGGCGCAGCGGGAAGCCGTTGAGGAACGGCAGGTCCTCGCCGTTCATGCCATAGGCCAGCATCACCTCGCCGTCGGTGGCGTGAGCGATATCGAGTGCCTTGACGAAGTCAGGCGTCTTGTCGCTGACCGGCCCGTCCATGCCGTTGAAGGTGACCTGCTTGGCGCCGCTCTGCACGCCGGCCATCTCCAGCACCGCTTTCAGCGGCACGCCGCGCCAGCGCGCATTGCCCATCGCGCCGTTGGCGAGCTGGCCGCCGGCGACGCGCGGCTCGAAGAAGCCGCGGCTGTTGCCGGAGCACTGGTTGACGGCGACGATCTCGGTCGCCTTCATCTTCCTGATGTCTTTCAGTGAAAGTTTCAGCGGCTTGTCGACCTTGCCCTTGACCTCGAGCGTGAACTTGTCGGGGTCGAGATTGTAGGGCAGGTCGGAGAGGTGATAGCGCACGAAGAACGCATTGTTCGGCGTGATCGGACCGTCGTTGAAGATCGCAAACGGCGTCTCGAGCTGCGGCGGCCGGCTGGTTAGCCCAATCATCGCTCGCTTCTGCGGGTATTTCACCAGCGGCCGTTCGCCATTGGCGAAGGGCAGGGTCACGGTATCGAGTGCCAGCGCCTTGGTGGAATTGAGTGTGGCCGCAAGTGTGGCAAGCCCCGCTCCTTTGAGCAGGTCGCGTCGATCGAACATCTGGTCCCCTCCCGGAGCTTTTCGTTGGCTCGCGGTCATCACCGCGAGCCGCGCTCATCTGTCGCAACGATTTGAACGAAGTCAATTCGTGCTTTCGCAGCAGGCCCATGCCGCTGCGTTGCAGCACGCCGGTGTTACGTGGGGACGACGTTGGTTGTTTGACTCAATGCCGCCGCGTGCTCGCTGCACCTCGCCCGCTTGCGAAGAGGTCGCGCCCCGGGCGATGCGAAGCATCGTCCCGCGCGCGGGTGAGGGCTTTCTCCTCTTGGGGATTGTCCCGTTGCGGAGACACCCTCTCCCGCAAGCGGGAGAGGGAGCGCGCCGCCTCCGTCGCTCGCACCTTAAGCCGCGACGCGCTCGCTTCGATCGACCAGCTCCGCCAGCTCCCGCGCATCCGCGACGACGCGCACGGCCATCGGCTCGTCGCGGCCGCGGATCGCGACCTCCTGTTGCGGCAGCGTATCGTCGGCGAGGCCCGCGGTGCGGCGGATTTCGTCCGAGACGATCGCCTCGCAGGCCAGCGTCTTGGTCATGTCCTGCAGGCGGGCGGCGACGTTGACGGCATCGCCCAGCGCCGTGAAGACGATGTGATCGCGATAGCCGATGTCGCCGATGATAACCTCGCCGCCGTGAATTCCGATGCCGAAGCGGATCGGCTGGCGAAGATCGTGGCTCAACAGCTGGTTCAGCTCGTCGATATGGGTGGCGATGCCGCTGGCAGCCTTCAGCGCCTGCCGGCAGGCGGTTTGCGGATCGGCCGTGAGCCCGAACAGCGCCAGCATGCCGTCGCCGACGAACTGGTTCGGCTGGCCGCCATTCTCGATCACGGCCTGCGAGACCGCGCCGAGGAAGCGGTTGACGATGAAGACGGTGTCGAACGGCAGCCGCTTCTCGGCGAGCTGGGTCGAGCCGCGCATGTCCACGAACAGGCTGACGAGATAGCGCTCCTGGCCGATCCTCGCCGGCGCCGAGGCCTGCGCGTTGGCCGACGACGTTTGCGGGGTGAACAGCTGGAAGAAGGAGAGATCCGACGTCGGCCGCAGCTGGCAGGCCAGCCTGATCGAGGGGTCGTTGGTGCCGACGCGGGTCAGCACGAAGGCCTCGCGCTGCGACGGCTCGGGCAGGACGCCATGATCGCCGATGACACGGATGCGGCAGGTCGAGCAGCGAGCGCGGCCGCCGCAGACGCTGGCATGCGGCAGATTGTGCCGCAGGCTCGCTTCCAGCACGGAGAGGCCCTTGGGAACCCGCACCGTCCTGCCGTTGCCGTAGGACAGCGCGATCATGCCGCCGCGCCGCTCGCGCCAGGCCCGCACGCCGCGTGCGGCCAGCGCCAGGCCAAGCAGCCCAAAATAGGTGATGGTGAAGGCGCCGGTGATGCGATCGAGCGTGTTGCCTTCCGCGACCGTGCCGACCTGGCGTCGCGTGAGATTATGCGTGCGCCATTCCCCGTCGTCGGCCTCGATCGCTACGCTGCGGCCGCCCTGGTAGATGCCGAGCAGCGACAATGTCGGGATCAGCACCGCAGCGGCGAGCAGATAGGGTGCCGCGCGCGCGAAGAACGGCTTGAGGCGGAGCCAGAAATAAATTCCGATGCAGCCGTGCACCCAGGCGATGAGCAGCAGGATCGTCATCTGCCAGAGCCGGCCCGGCGCCGCGACGAAGAACAGATAGAGCTCCTGCGGATAGAGCTTCTGGTGATCGTACAGCGTGTAGCCGAGTCGCACCCCGACCACGTGTGCCATGACCAATGCGGGGATGCTGAGGCCCAGCACGAGCTGCAGCGGCTCGATCGTTCGCCAGCGGAACTGCCGGCGCTGATACAGCGCATAGATGCCGAGCCCCATATGCGTGAGCGCGGCGGTGTAGAACACGATCGAGACGGGGAGGAACTGCCAGAAGACGGTGTGGTAGTAGACCCCGGCCTCCATGGCCTCGACCGAAATATTGCCGAGCGCATGGTTGAGGAAATGGCTGATCACATAACAGAACAGGATCACGCCGCAGACGAGCCGCACCTGCCGCACGCTGGTCCCGCGGACGAGTTCGGAGATGGATGCAGCAGCGGTGGCCATGATTCGGTTGTATCAGTTCATGAAGGAGAACAGCCAGCGTAGCGTTTAATTCCCGACGTGGACAGGCTGTGGGATCACATGCGCGGCAAGGGAGCCACACTCCGCTGTCGTCCCGGACAAGCGCGCCCTCAGGCGCGCGCCGATCCGGGACCCATAGCCCCAGGGAGTGGTTTGTGGCGGGCTGGCAACTCCGAATCTTCGCCAAACTCCTCCCTGTGGTTATGGGTCCCTGTGTCTTGGAAGTCTGTCAGGATGGGGTTGGGCGGGAAGCCGTTGGGTCCTTGGCGCTTGACGCCGTGAGCCGGCTCGGTCTCCCGCCCGTTCCATTACCAACCTGAA